>DATEKY010000240.1:0-3991 GCA_035277225.1 Xanthobacteraceae bacterium | reverse complement strand
CAGCGGACCGGCGTCGGCCGGCGGGCGCGTGCCGGGCCAGGCCGTCGCAAGCTCCGGCGCGTCGGGGGTGAGCCAGTTGAAGGAAATCTGGTTGCGCGCGAGAAACCGGCGCAGGTCGCCGCACGCGGTGTCCCAGCGGTGGCCGAGCAAGGTCACGCGCGGCTTTTGCGGCTCGGCGGTGATGCTCTGCAGCCCGCCCATGCGCTCGCGCGCCAGCGCGCTCACCTTTTGCGCGATCTCCTTCGAGACCGCCGCGATGGCGTAATACTGCTGCACCTCGACGCGCATCACGCGCGAGGGTTCGGCGGCGCGGTATCCGCCCGGGAACGGCGAGCCGAGCGCGAGCGGCACCTCGCCGAAGATCGTGCCGGGCAAGCGCCAGCCGAGCCGGCGCTCGACCCCGTCGAAGGTCTTGACCACCTCGATCTTGCCGTCGAGCACGACGTAGAGCGCGCCCTCGCCGCCCTCGTGGACGGCGAATTCCCCGGGAGCGAGATGCAGGTCCGCCGAGGTGCGCGCGAGGCGCTCCAGGTCGGCCGGCGGCAGCGATGAAAACAGGGGGATCGCCGCGACGTCGTCAATCGTCAGCATGGTTTCGGCCGTTTGCGCAGAGGCGGGCAAGACTCGGCGCGCCGGTGCGGTCCGGAGCGTGCCGAGCGCCGATCATCACACGGAAAACAGCGCGGGCGGAAGGACTCCCACGCGCCACTGGCACACCACCCCCGGCCGGTTCGGAAGCTGATTAAAGAGCTTGCCACCGACGTCGGTGAAAGCTTGCGACCGGAGCCTGCCAGGGTGCAGACTATGGGCTCGATCGGTGTCAAACGCCTGCCACCTGGGTGCGCGGCGTGTTCACTCGTGCAGCGAGAGGAGTGGCACCATGAAAATGCAGGAAATCGACATCCAGGATTACGCACGGCAACTGCTGGAAGCGCACGGTGCCGAGGCAGTTGTCGAGGCCGCCCAGAAAGCATGTGCCTTGGAAAAGGGGGGCAAGAGCGAAGACGCCGAAATCTGGAGGCACATCGAAGCGGCGCTGAAGCTTATGCGTGGGCCGCACGAAAGCTGAACTGCGTCAGGCCAGAACTGTCTGCAGGCGAGCCCACTCGATCGAACTGACGCTCTATCGCCGGATAGGGAGGGCTCAGTCATGTTTCTCAATTGCTCGACGATTGATGACGTCCTCAAGGCCATCAAGGCCAAGAACGTCCAGATGATCGATCTGCGCTTTACGGATTTGCCCGGTACCTGGCAGCATTTTTCCGTCCCGCCAAGCGCGGCGGATGCCGATGCAATGAGCGAGGGCATCGGTTTTGACGGGTCATCGATCCGCGGTTTCCAGGAAATCCAGGAAAGCGACATGCTGGTCGTGCCTGACCCGCGTACGGCCTTTCTGGACCCGTTTACGCCGGTTCCGACGCTGGTCTTGATCTGCAACATCAGAGATCCGGTCACCGGCGAAGCCTATAGCCGCGACGCCCGCTACATTGCCCAGAAGGCCGAGGCGCACCTCAAACTGATTGGTGTCGCCGATACGGCCTATTTCGGGCCGGAGGCGGAATTCTTCGTCTTCAACGACGTGCGTTACGACCAGGGCGTGAACTTCGCCTACCACGAGATCGATTCGAAGGAAGGCATCTGGAATTCAGGCAAGCGGGAAACGCCAAATCTCGGCCACAAGCCGCGCCAGAAAGAGGGCTACTTTCCGGTCCCCCCCGTCGACAGCATGCAGGATTTGCGTACCGAGATGGCGCTGACCATGGAGTCATTGGGAATTGCGATCGAGGCCCATCATCACGAAGTGGCAACGGCCGGCCAGGCGGAAATCGATATGCGGTTTGCACCGCTCACGCGCATGGCCGACAACCTGATGCTCTACAAATACGTGGTCAAGAATACCGCGCGCAAGCACGCGATGACGGCGACGTTCATGCCGAAGCCGCTGTTCGAGGACAATGCCTCCGGAATGCACGTGCATCAAAGCCTATGGAAAGATAGCGCTAATCTGTTCCACAGCGACAAGCAGTACGCCAATTTGAGCGACCTTGCTCGTCATTATATCGGCGGTTTGCTGCAGCACGCGTGGGCGCTCTGTGCGCTTTGCGCACCGACGACGAACTCCTACCGTCGGCTCGTGCCAGGTTATGAGGCGCCGATCAATCTGGTCTATTCGCAACGCAATCGTTCTGCCTGTTGTCGGATTCCGATGTATTCGCCGAACCCGCGGACCAAACGGGTCGAGTTCCGCACACCCGATCCCTCGTGCAATGGTTACCTGGCATTTGCGGCCATGCTGATGGCCGGCCTCGACGGAATCGCCAAGAGGATCGATCCGGGCAAGCCAATCGACAAGAACCTCTACGATCTACCGCCCGCGGAAGCGAAGAAAGTGAAATCAACGCCCGGCTCGCTGCAGCAGGCGCTCGACGCGCTCGAAGCCGATCAGTCATTTCTGCTTCGCGGCGATGTCTTCACCAAGGATGTGATTGAAACCTGGTTGAGCTACAAGCGCAAAAATGAGGTCGATGCGATCGCGCTGCGTCCCCACCCACATGAGTTCCATCTCTACTTCGACGTTTAGTCGAGTTGCCCATTCGAGAGGTTATGCCAGGAACGCGCGTCCGCCTGGGCACGCGAGAGTTAGCCGCCGGCCTCTTCGCGCCTACCGATGGTCGCTTGGAGGCCAAGCGGAACGCGCCTGCGAGGCCAGTGGATGCCAGTCTTTGGATGCTTCCACGGACACGTCATCGCCGATGCCATGTGTACCACCCGTCTATACCACTCGGGCGGCGCTAGCCTGATGATTTTGCTGATTCGCTACGCGGATCACCGCGCCAGGAAGTCAAATGGTGCCCAGGAGAGGACTCGAACCTCCACGGCTCTCACCGCTAGTACCTGAAACTAGTGCGTCTACCAATTCCGCCACCTGGGCACAGGCATCGGAGCGGCGGACACATAAGGGGCGGTGTTTCCCCTTGTCAATCTTTTGGGGCGCATGATCTTTCCCGAAAACCGGTACCCACTTTTCGGGATCATGCGCTTGAGAGGGCGCCTCCCTGAGCGCTATACCCGTCCCGTTCCCGCTTCGCCGCAAAAGGCCGCCCATGACCGAGATTCCCGCAGAAACGCTGGTCACCGTGTTCGGCGGCTCGGGCTTCCTCGGCCGCCACGTCACGCGGGCGCTGGCGCGGCAGGGCTATCGCATCCGCCCCGCCGTGCGCCGGCCGGACCTTGCCGGCCACCTGCAGCCGCTCGGCCGGGTCGGGCAGATCCACGCCGTGCAGGCGAACCTGCGCTATCCGGAGTCGGTGGAGGCCGCGGTGCGCGGCGCCGACGCGGTGGTGAACCTGGTCGGCATCCTGTTCGAGCGCGGCAAGCAGACCTTCGACGCGGTGCAGGCCGAAGGCGCCGCAACGGTCGCGCGTGCGGCCGCCGCGGCGGGCGCCCGCATGGTGCACGTCTCTGCATTAGGCGCCGACGCGGACTCGCCGGCGCTCTACGGGCGCAGCAAGGCGGCGGGCGAGGCGGCGGTGCTCGCCGCGGTGCCGGACGCCACGATCCTGCGGCCCTCGATCCTGTTCGGGCCGGAGGACGATTTCTTCAACCGCTTTGCGGCGCTCGCCCGCATGGCGCCGGCGCTGCCGCTGATCGGCGGCGGCATGACCAAATTCCAGCCGGTGTTCGTCGGCGACGTCGCGCAGGCGGTGATGCGCGCGGTCGGCGGCTGGGCCAAGGGCGGCGCGGTTTACGAGCTCGGCGGCCCGGAGGTGAAGACCTTCCGCGAGCTGATGGACTACGTGCTCGCCGTCACCGAACGCAAGCGCCTGCTCGTGCCGCTGCCGTTCGGGCTCGCGCGGCTGCAGGCAATGCTCCTGCAGTTCATGCCGAAGCCGCTGCTGACGCCGGACCAGGTCGAGCTGCTGCGCGCCGACAATATCGTGTCGGCGGCCGCGCAGGGCGAAGGCCGCACGCTGAAAGCGTTCGGCATCGA
>DATEKY010000239.1:0-2768 GCA_035277225.1 Xanthobacteraceae bacterium | reverse complement strand
CTACATCGGCTACGTCAACCAGCAGGGCGGCCCGACGGCCGTTGGCCTGCTGGCCACCGCCGGCGCGCAGATGGCGGTCAACTACGCCAACGCCGAGCTCGGCGGCGTCGGCGGCCACCCGATCCAGCTTGTCACCTGCTTCATCGCCTCGGCCGAGGAAGAAGGCACGGTCTGCGCGCAGAAGTTCCTCGCCAACAAGAAGGTGAACGTGATCGAGCTGGGCGGCGTGGCAGTCGGCGTCCAGTCGTTCTTCGGCACGCTAGGCGGCGCCAAGCCGGTCATCGACGGCGTCGCGGCGACCCCGGTCGATTCCGTGCAGAAGAACACGGTGATCCTGTTCGGCGACGCGACCCACATTCTCGCGCCGTTCGGCACGTACGCGAAGGACGTCCTGCACGCCAAGACCGCGGCGCTCGTCTACCCGTCAGACAACGCCGGCATCGCCGTGGGCGCCGCGGCGATCAAGGCCGGCCTGGTGGCGGCCGGCATCTCCGTCAAGGCGGTCGGTTACCCCGAGACCCAGACCGACCTGACCTCGGTGCTCACCGCGGCGGGCGCGCAGACGGCCGACATGGTGATCCCGTACAGCGACACCGCCGGCTGCGTGAACCTCGCCAAGAGCCTCAAGACGCTGGGCATCACCGATACGAAGAAGATCGTCTCGGCGCCGCTGTGCCTGAACGGGCAGGTCATCAAGGGCTTCGGCGACTTCCCGCACTGGACGTACTCGATCGCGAGCTCGCTGTACGGCGACCCGTCCGACCCGGGCATGCCGGCCTACGAGGCGGTGGCGAAGAAGTACTCCACCGAGGCGAACGCGCCCGACCCGTGGAACATCGTTGACTTCGGCCAGACGCTGACGACCATCAAGATCATGAACGAGGTCGGCTACGCGAACCTGTCCCCGTCGGCGATACAGGCCAAGGCGAAGGCGTTCACCGGACCGCAGGCGCTCGGCGCCCCCGCGCTCGCCTGCGGCAAGTACTCCAACGCGCCGGGCGTGTGCAACGACCGTATCCAGTTCTTCGAGTACACGGGCGGCGTGACCAGCGGCAAGCCCAACTGGCTCAAGGCGGCCGGCTGGCTGCAGCCGCCGGCGTAGAGTCACCGTCCCGATCCCCGGCCCTGGCAAGGAATGACCGGTGCAACAGATCCTGCTGTTCATCCTGCTCGGACTCGGTTCCGGCGCGCTCATCGCCGGCATCGCGCTCGCGGTAGTACTGACCTACCGAGGGTCGGGGATCATCAACCTCTCCACTGGCGCCATCGCGATGCTCGGCGGCTACGCGTTCTGGGCGCTGAACGCCGGGAAGCTCGCGACGCTGCCGACCGCCGTCGCGCTGCCGCTCAGCCTGCTGTTCGTCCTCGCGGTCGGCGCGATCACCGAGTTCGCCGTCTACCGGCCGCTGCGCAACGCCTCGCCGCTGGCCAAGCTCGTCTCCTCGCTCGGCGTGCTGCTCATCGCGCAGTCGGCGATGATCCTCGCCTTCGGCGTCACCCCGCAACCGGAGCCCGGCATCCTGCCGACCAGCGTCGTGCACATCTTCGGCGCGGTGGTCCCGGTCAACCGGTTCATCCTCACCGGCCTGGTGATCGTGGCCGCCGCCGGGCTGGCCGCGCTGTACAAGTGGACCCGGTTCGGGCTCGCCACCCGGGCGGCGGCGGAGAACGAGGCCGCGGCGATGCTCAGCGGCCTGTCGCCGAACATCATCTCGCTGGCCAACACGCTGCTCGCGTCCCTGCTGGCCGGGGCGCTCGGCATCCTGGCCGCCTCGATCACCCAGCTTGACCCGAGCACGCTGCCGCTGCAGATCATCCCGGCGCTGGCCGCCGCGCTGATCGCCTCGTTCACCTCGTTCGGCATCGCGGTCGGCGCCAGCTTCGGCATCGCCATCATGTACTCGCTGCTCCAGTACGCCTCGGCCCAGTCGTGGTTCCCGCAGTCCGGCGGCGTCTCGCTGCCCGGCGTCACCGACCTGCTGGCGTTTCTCATCATCGTCGTGGTGCTGTTCTGGCGCGGGTCGCGCATTCCCGGCCGCGGCGAGATCGTCGAGCGCAGCCTGCCGGAGGCGCCTCGCCCGCAGCACCTGGTCCGCGCCGGGCTGATCTGCGCGCTGGTCGGCGCGGTGCTGCTGGTCGTGTTCCCGTTCGACT
The DNA here is from genome assembly GCA_035277225.1 of Xanthobacteraceae bacterium. Lineage (GTDB taxonomy): Bacteria > Pseudomonadota > Alphaproteobacteria > Rhizobiales > Xanthobacteraceae > PALSA-894. The sequence continues at coordinate 614 of DATEKY010000239.1, read as the reverse complement.
TCCGCGAGGCGCTGATCAACACGCTGATCGGCGCGCTGATGGCGCTGTCGCTCGTGGTGGTCACCGGTTTCGTCGGCCAGATCTCGGTCATCCAGCTAGCGCTGGCCGGCGCGGCCGGATTCACGATCTCGCACATGGCGGTCAATTTCGGCATCACGTTCCCGGTCGCGGCGCTGGCCGGCCTCGTGGTCGCGGTGGTCATCGGCCTGGTCACCGCGGTATCCGCGGTCCGGGTCCGCGGCGTGAGCCTGTCCGTCGTCACGCTCGCCGGCGCCGTCGCCATCGAGAACTTCGGCTTCGTCAACAGCACCTGGGGTGGCGGCCTGGCCGGCTCGCCGGTGCCCGAGCCGAAATGGTTCGGGCTCGATCTCGGCCCGAACGCCCCGTTCCGCGGCATCGACGGCAACCAGCCCAGTCCGGTCTTCGGCTGGGTCACGCTGATCTGCTGCGTGCTCGTGTGCATCGGGGTGGGCTACATCCGGCGCGGCACGCTCGGGCAGCGGATGCTCGCGGTGCGCTCCAACGAGCGCGCGGCCGCCGCCGCGGCGATCAACCCGCGCACGGTGAAGCTGTACGCGTTCGGCATCGCCGCGTTCATCGCCGGCGTCGGCGGC
>DATEKY010000238.1:0-5485 GCA_035277225.1 Xanthobacteraceae bacterium | reverse complement strand
CCCTCCGAACACGGGAGCTTGCGCGGCGCCGCAAGCGCGGCATTGACGTGGATCAACGCCGCAGAGGCGGATTCAGTTGCTGCCGTCCAATAGCCTTCGGGCAATGACCTGCGCCTGGATTTCCGCCGCACCCTCGAAAATGTTGAGGATGCGCGCGTCGCAGAGCACACGCGACACCGGATACTCCATCGCAAAGCCGTTGCCGCCGTGGATCTGCACCGCGTTGTCGGCCGCAGCCCACGCGACGCGCGCGGCGAGCAGCTTGGCCATCCCGGCCTCGAGATCGCAGCGGCGCCCTGAATCCTTCTGCCGCGCCGCGTAGTAGGTGATCTGGCGCGCGATCATGATCTCGACCGCCATCATGGCGATCTTGTCGGCGACGCGGGGGAACGCGATCAGGCTCTCGCCGAACTGCACCCTCTCCTCGGCATAGCGGCGCGCAAGCTCCATTGCGGCCTGCGCCACGCCGACCGCGCGCGCTGCGGTCTGGATGCGCGCCGACTCGAAGGTCTGCATCAGCTGCTTGAAGCCCTGTCCCTCGGTGCCGCCGAGCAGGTTCTCGGCCTTCACCTCGAAGCCGTCGAAGCCGATCTCGAATTCCTTCATGCCGCGATAGCCGAGCACCTCGATCTCGCCGCCACTCATGCCCTTGGCCGGGAACGGATCCTCGTCGCTGCCGCGCGGCTTCTCGGCGAGCAGCATCGAGAGCCCGCGATAGCCCGGCTCCTTCGGATCGGTGCGCACCAGCAGGGTCATCAGGTCGGCGCGCACCGGATGCGTGATCCAGGTCTTGTTGCCGGAAACCTTGTAGACGGCTTCGTTTCCTTGGCCTTCTCTCACCGCGCGCGTCTTGAGCGAGGCGAGGTCGGAGCCGGTGTTCGGCTCGGTGAACACCGCGGTCGGGAGCACTTCGCCGGAGGCGATCTTTGGCAGCCATTTCTGTTTCTGATCGTCGGTGCCGCCACCCAGGATCAGCTCGGCGGCGATCTCCGAGCGCGTGCCGAGCGAGCCGACGCCGATATAGCCGCGCGACAATTCCTCCGAGACGACGCACATCGACTCCTTGCCGAGACCCATGCCGCCGAACTCTTCCGGGATCGTCAGGCCGAACACGCCGAGTTCGCTCATGTGCGCGACGACGTCGAGCGGGATGTAGCTGTTGGTCAGGTGCCACTCATGCGCGTGCGGCACGACCTCGCTGTCCGCGAACTTGCGCATCTCCTCGCGGATCGCTTCCAGCGTCTCGTCGAGCCCGCAATCGCCGACGGTGGCGCCGTGATGCTCGCGCATCAGTGCCACCAGCCGCGCGCGGTTCTCCGCCGTATTGCCGGACGCGATCAGGGCCTCGATCGCCGGCGTCACGCGCGCGGTCACTTGCTTGAGCGACAGACCGAGATCGGCCGGGCGCACCATCTCGCCCTGGCTCATCGGGATGCCGCCGGTCATCTGCGCCAGAAACTCGCCGAGCCCGATGCGCACCACAAGCTCTTCCAGCTCGCCGAAGCGGCCGGCCTCGCTCATCCGCGCCGTGTAGGCGGCAAGCTGACGGACCGCCTCGACATAGGTCGCAAACCACGACAGCCCGTGCGCGGCGCGCTGCTCGCGGTCCAGGAGATCGCCGGAGATGCGACCGTCCTTGCGGACGCGCTCGCCGACCGCGCGGGTCGCATCCGCGAGCAGCGCCTCGACCGCCGCGACGGCGTCGTGCGCGCTGGCGATCAGGTCGGGACCGGTGTCGGATTGGGTGGCGGTGAGCGGCATGACGGCCTCCGGTCGGGACAATATCCCGGATCGATATTTGCACTGCAACACAATCTGTGTGCGCCGCACAAGAGGCGGCTGCGCAGCGCTCATTTTCACAGCGCCGAAAGCGGTCCTCCGGCGCGCTCGATATGCGCAATTTTACTGAATTTCTATCGGTTTATTAACCATTCCGGCGTTGCATGAGGCCCTGGCTTTTGGGCTGTCGTGGGGTCTTTCGAAATGCTTCTGTCCCGCCTGAGCGGCGCGCTGTCGGTGCGCATGCGCCTGATCGTCCTGTCGATCATTCCGGTCATCGGCTTCGTGGCGGTCGGCGTCGCCTACGTGTCAAGCGAGCACACGGTGGAGGCGGCTTTCACCAGCGTGCAGCAATCCGCGCGCCTGGCGGACGCGAGCCGCGCCTTCAAGGACGCGCTCACCACCATGCAGGTGCGCGCCAAGGAATTCGTCGCGCAGCCGCAGCCGGTGCTGATCATCCGCTTCGGCGAGGCGCACGCGAGCGCCCTGGCGAACCTGAAGATCATACAGGAGCTGGCGAGCGACTCGGAGCGGAAGAACCTGACGCTGCTCGAAAGCCGCGTGGTCAACCTGCAAAAGACCTTCGCCTCGCTTGCGGCCGATCAGGACGAGCTGGGGCTGACCGAGTTCGAGGGCACCCAGGGCAAGCTGCGCGACGGCGGCAACCAGATGGAGCGCATCGTCAACGAAGACATGTCGTGGCTGTCCGACGCGGACCAGAAGAAGATCCTGGTCCCGCTCATGCTGATGCGCCGCTTCGAGGTGGAATATCGCCTTACCCGCGAGGATTCGACCGCTTCGCTGTTCAAGGACGAGCGGGAGAAATTCGAGAAGAATTTCGCCACCATCATCGCCGCGGCGGTGATGAAGCAGAGCCTGACCGAACAGGTGAAGACCTACACCGATGCGTTCGCCGCGTGGATGACGAGCTCCGGCAAGATTTCCCGCTCGACCGCGATCATCACCGCCGAAACGCGCCAGATGCTGCCCGCCGCGGACGAGATCATCGCCTCCGCCGGGCGCAAGGCGGCCGAAGCGGCGGAGCGCGTCGCCGCCTCGCAGGCGCAGACCAAGCTGCTGATCATCGCGATCGGCATTGCGATCGTCGGCATCGGTCTCGTTCTGAACTTCCTTATCGGCCGCGGCATCACCAAGCCGCTGCACCGGCTCTCCGGCGCCATGAAGCGGCTCGCGACCGGCGACACCTCGGTCGACATCCCGGCGACCGAGGCGCGCGACGAGATCGGCGCAATGGCGCGCACCGTGATCGTGTTCCGCGACAACGCGCTGGAGCGCGAGCAGCTCTCGGTCACGCAGGAGAAATCGGTGCGCGAGCGCGAGCGCCGCACCGAGACCGTCGCCGGCATGATCGCCCGGTTCGAGAACACCATCGACGATGCCCTCGCCAAGGTGCGCGGCGCGGCCGAGCGGCTCGAGACCGCCTCCTCGGCGCTCAACGGCGCGGCCGATGCCGTGTCGGCGGAATCGCGCGCCGCCGAGGAGCGCGTCGGCGCCGCCTCGATGAACGTCACCACGGCGGCAAGCTCGGCGGAAGAGCTCGCCGCCTCGATCGGCGAGATCGCCGGCCAGGCCGCGACCTCGACCGAGGTCGCGGGCCGCGCCGTGATGGAGGCCCAGCGCACGGTCGAGACCATGTCGCAGCTTGCGACCGCGGCGAGCCGCATCGGCGAAGTGATCGGCCTGATCCAGGCGATCGCCGGTCAGACCAATTTGCTGGCGCTGAACGCCACCATCGAGGCCGCGCGCGCGGGGGAAGCGGGACGCGGCTTTGCGGTCGTCGCCTCGGAAGTGAAGAGCCTCGCCGGGCAGACCGCCAAGGCGACCGAAGAGGTCGCCACGCAAATCGGCGCGATCCAGTCGGCCGCGGGCGACGCCACGCAGGCGATCGAGCAGGTCAACCACATCATCTCGGAAATGTCCGGCATCGCGGCGCGTGTCGCGTCCGCCGTCGAGGAACAAAACTCCGCCGTCTCCACCATAGCGGAAGGCGTCAACCGCGCCTCGGCCGAAGCGCGCTCCGGCGCCGAAGCGATGACGCGCGTTGCCGGCGCCAGCGCCGGCGCGCGCACCACCGCCGACGAGGTCAAGGCGCTCGCCGGCGAGCTTGCGGGCGATGCCGAACGGCTCGACGACGAGGTGCGGCGCTTCCTCAGCGACGTACGCGCCGCGTAGCCTCACGCGCCGCCCCTACCCTCTCCCCTTGAGGGAGAGGGTCGCCGCGAAGCGGCGGGGTGAGGGGTTGCTTCGGCAGAGCAGGCAAGGACCCCTCACCCGGCTCGCTGCGCTCGCCACCCTCTCCCTCAAGGGGAGAGGGTGACACCGAGCATCTTGCCAATCCCGCGCCAATCCGCGAATTGACTGCGGTTGTCTCCGACTGGAGCGGCCGTGAACCTGCTGCGACGAATCTACCGCATCGCGCGCGACGCGCTTTATGCCTTCGGCGAGGATGACGGCTGGGCGCTCGCGAGCCACATCGCGCTCTCCACGCTGCTCGCGGCGTTCCCGTTCCTGATCGTGCTGACCGCGCTCGCGGGCTTTGCCGGCTCGAAGGATCTGGCCGACACCGTCGCGACCTTGCTGCTGCAGACCTGGCCGAGCGAAGTCGCCGATCCACTCGCGCGCGAGATCCACAACGTGCTCGGCACGACACGCGGCGGCGTGCTCACCATCGGCGTGGTGCTGGCGGTCTATTTCGCCTCGAGCGGCGTCGACAGCCTGCGCATTGCGCTCAACCGCGCCTATGACGTGACCGAGACGCGGTCGTTCTGGCTGCTGAAGCTCGAGTCGATCGCCTACGTGCTGGTCGCGGCCCTCGCGCTGCTGGCGCTCGGCTTCCTGATCGTGCTCGCGCCGCTCGCCTTCGCGACCGCGATGAAATACGCGCCGTGGCTCGCCCTGCAGGAGCAGCAGTTCACCTACACGCGCTACGCCGTCGCCGGCACCGTGACCGTGATCGCGATCGTGGTGGCGCACAAATGGCTGCCCGGCGGGAGGCGCGGTTTCGCCGACATCGCGCCCGGCGTGATCGTCACTTTGGTGCTGTGGCTGGTCAGCGCGATCTGGTTCGGGCGCTACCTGGCGGAATTCGCCAACAACTACGTGACGACCTATGCGGGCCTCGCCTCGGCGATGATCGCGCTCGTGTTCCTCTATTGGTCCGCCACGATCTTCGTCTATGGCGGCGAGCTCAACGCCGTCATCATCATCGAGCGCGAGAACAGGCGCGCCGCGGAGGAATTGCGGCTCGCCGCGGAGGCCGCTGCCATCGCCGAGAAAGCCGCGCTGGCGCAGCAGCCGCTGTTTCAGAAATTCATGCGCCGGCTGGGGTATGAGAAGCGCAAGCGGTGACGCTTCGTAGCCCGGATGAAGCCTAAAGCGCGTTTACGCGCGTCTTCGACGCGCTATGGCGAAATCCGGGATTCCTTCCGCGTGCGAGATTCCCGGATTGCGCTTCGCTCCATCCGGGCTACGCTCACCCCTGCACCGAGAACCCGCCGTCCACCGGAATGGCGGTGCCGGTCACGAAATCCGACGCCCTGCTCGACAGAAACACCGCGATGCCGGCGAAATCCTTGGGGTCGCCCCAGCGTCCCGCGGGCGTGCGGCCGAGCACGCGCTCGTGCAGGCCGGCCACCTCGCGCCGCGCGCCCTTGGTCAGGTCGGTGTCGATCCAGCCCGGCAGCAC
>DATEKY010000237.1:0-7583 GCA_035277225.1 Xanthobacteraceae bacterium | reverse complement strand
CAGGGCATCGCCAATCCGATCGGGCAGATCTGGTCGGCCGCTATGATGCTCGATCACCTCGGCGAGCCCGAAGCCGCGGCCGCGATCGTCAAGGCGATCGAGCAGGCGCTCGGCGATCCGAAGACGCGCACGCGCGATCTCGGCGGCTCGGCCGACACGGTTGCGGCCGGCAAGGCAGTCGCCGCGCTGCTCTCCTAGCGCCGGAATGGCGCCCAGGCCGATCGTTCTGGATAAGTCGCGCGCGCGGCGCCTCTGGCTGCACGCGCAGCGGCTCGACGAAGCCGCGCCGTTCGGCGATGGGCCGGCGGCGGTGCCGGCCGCCGTGCAGCATCTCGGCTACGTGCAGATCGACACCATCAACGTGGTCGAGCGCTGCCATCACCAGATCCTCTACACGCGCATCCCGGCTTATGAGCGCGGTCATCTGCGCCAGGCGCAGAGCGTGGACAAATCCGTGTTCGAAGACTGGACGCACGCGCTGTCCTACGTTCCAAGCGCCGACCTGCGCTTCTTCGTGCGCGCGATGCGCGAGGAGCGGCGCGACCGCAGCCCGCGCTTCGATACGGTGACGCGCGGCGACTTGCGCAAGGTTCTCGGTCGCGTCCGTGCAAACGGCGGCCTCACGATCCGCGATATCGACGACGACGTGCTGGTGGAGAAGGAGCACGAATGGGCGAGCCGCAAGCCCTCGAAGCGCGCTCTGCAGTTCGCCTTCTATGGCGGCGTGCTCACCATCAGCCGGCGCGAGGGAATGCTGAAGACTTACGAGCTGATGGACCGGCATTTCGGTCATGCCCTGCCGAAGGCCGCATCCGACAGCGAGATTTCGCGCTATCTGCTCGACCGCGCGCTGCGCGCGCAAGGCATCGTCAGCCTCGACTCGATCTGCCATCTCGATGCGCCGCGCAAGGCCGCGATCCACCGGCTGATCCGCTCACGCGTATGGCGCAAGGATCTGGTGCCGGTCGCGATCGAGGGCAGCAGGCACGAGCATTGGGTGGCGCCAGACATGCTGGAGATGGCGTTCGCCCCGGTCGAGGACATTGTGCACATCCTCAATCCGTTCGACCCGTTGGTCATCCAGCGAAAGCGCCTCGCGCTGTTCTTCGGCTACGACCACATTTTCGAGGCGTATGTCCCGAAAGAGAAACGCAAGTTCGGCTACTTCGCGCAGCCGGTCCTGATCGGCGACGAGATCGTCGCGGTGTTGGACCTCAAGACCGATCGCGAGCGGCAAAAGCTGCTGGTGCAGAGGTGGACCTGGATTACCAAGGGCGGGCGCGGAGCGCGCAGGAAGCAGATCGAAGAGGCGCTGGATCGCTTCGAGCGATTTCAGCTCGCGCGATGAAGGTGAACATCCGGCTCGATTGATCGGAGGTGCTCGACCGGACTAGCGATCGGCGCGCGGCTCCTTACTGTTGTGCGCCGCGCGGCGCGCGATCGCGTCGTCGAGACCCGCAAGACCGGCCAGCACGAGCAGCGCAAGCGTCACCGTCACGCCGACGATCACCCATGCGCCGAGCCCGCAGGCGATGCCGAGCGCGGCAGTGACCCACACGGTCGCCGCCGTGGTCAGTCCGGTGACTTCCTTGCGCTGGGAATCGCGCAAGATGACGCCCGCGCCGATGAAGCTGATGCCCGCCATGATCCCCTGGATCACGCCCTGCACGACGCGGCTCAGCGCGTCGGGATGATTGTCGATGAAGCTGAACTGGATCGACGCCACGGTCACCGCCGCGGCGCCGAGCGAGACCAGCGCGAGCGTGCGCATGCCGATCGGCTTGTTGGTGAGGTCGCGGTTGATGCCGATCGCGATGCCGGCAACCGTCGCGGCACTCAGCCGCATCAGCGCGTCTTGCCATTCGATGTTCATGCGGAAAACCTCCGTGCTTTCAAGCCCTGCGGGGCGGCCCGGTTCCGGCGGCAGTTCGGCGCAGTGTCGCGCTTTTCCGCCGGTCCGGCCGCCGGCTTGTCCGCCCGTTTTGTGCGTGCCAGAACAAGCAGGCCACTTGAGAAAAAATCGGGGAAACGCAATGCGTGCATGGGTCCGCACTACAATGCTGGGCGCGATGCTGGCTTTCGCGGCAACGTCCGCGCCGGCGCAGACCTATCCGTCCAAGCCCATCACGCTGGTGATCGGCTACACGCCGGGCGCGGTGTCGGATCTGGCGGCGCGCACGCTGAGCGACGGGCTCAACCAGGCGTGGGGCCAGCCGGTGATCGTGGACAACCGTCCGGGCAGCGGCAGCAACATCGCGGCCGGTTACGTGGCGCGCGCGCCCGCCGACGGCTACACGCTGATGGTCGGCACCGATGCGACGCTCACCAGCAACGTCTATCTCTACAAGCACACCCCGTTCGATCCGGTGAAGGATTTCGCGCCGATCATCAACGCCGGCGCGAACATCATCTGCCTTGCGGTGAATGCCGAGCTGCCGATCAAGTCTGTCGCCGACGTGATCGCCTATGCGAAGAAGAACCCGGGCAAGCTCAGTTACGGCTCATCCGGCGTCGGCTCGCCGCACCATCTCGCCGGCGAGCTGCTGCACCAGAAGGCCGGGATCGAGATCACGCATATTCCCTACAAGGGTGGTGGCGCGGCGGTGAACGATCTGCTCGGTGGCCACATCGGCATGGCGTTCCTGAGCCTGTCGGCCGCGGTGCCGCACATGAACACCGGCAAGATCCGCATCGTGGCAGTGGTGGAGAAGACCCGCTACGCGGCGCTGCCGGATATCCCGACCGTTGGCGAGACCGTGCCTGGCTTCGAGATGTCATCCTGGGTCGGCATCTTCGCGCCGGCCGGCACGCCGCCGGATATCGTCGCGAAGCTCAACGACGCCATGGCCAAGGTTCTGAAGACCGACAGCGTGAAGGCGAAGCTGGCCAATCTCGGCCTCGTCGTGCAGGCCGGCTCGCCGGCCGAGCTTGCCGAAACCGTGAAAGACGGGCTGCGCGTCCGTGGCGAACTGGTGAAGGCTGCTGGCATTCAGCCGGAATAATCCTTATTCCAGCCGCGTGTCGAAATTGACCCCACAACAAGGCGCGGCAGCGCTGCAGGAGGCATTGGCGCTGCACCGGCAAGGGCAGCTCGCCGCCGCCGAGAAGAGCTACGCGCGCGTCCTGAAAAGCTTCCCGGATCAGTTCGACGCGCTGCATCTGCTCGGGCTGTTGAAGCTGCAGGCCGGCAAGGCCGGCGAGGCGCAGCGGCTGATCACGTCCGCGCTGAAGATCGCGCCGGGGTCCGCCGATGCGCATGCCAATCTGGGGCTCGTGCTCGGCGCGCTGAAGCGCCCACTGGACGCGCTCGCGAGCTTCGACAAGGCGCTGGCGCTCGATGCCGGTCATTTCGAGGCGCTCGCCAACCGCGGCAACGTGCTGCTCGATCTCGGACGCAACGACGAAGCGCTGGCGGCGCTCGACACGGTGCTGGCACGCGACCCGCGCCATCTGCCGTCACGCGTCAACCGCGCCAATGCGCTGGTCGCGCTCGGGCGGGCCGACGAGGCGATCGGCGAATACGATTCAGCGCTCGCGCTCAATCCGAACGACACGAAGGCCCTGTTCAACCGCGCCAACGCGCTGTTCCGCGCGGGACGCTATGAGGAGTCGCGCGCCGGCTTCGACCGGCTGCTCGCGCTGGCGCCGCAGCTTCCGGAAGGCTTGAGCAGCCGCGGTCTGGCCTTGCAGGCGCTCGGCCGTCATCGGGACGCGCTCGCCGATTATGCGACAGCGGCTGCGCTGGCGAAGGACTACGCCGATGCGCACTTCAACGAGGCGCTGGCGCTGCTCACTCTCGGCGATTACGCGCCGGGTTTCGCCGAGTACGAATGGCGCTGGAAGCGGGCCGGCATTGCGCGGCGCAGCCTCGGCAAGCCGCTCTGGCTCGGCGAATATCCGCTCGGACGCAAGACCATCCTGCTGCACGCGGAGCAGGGCCTGGGCGACACGATCCAGTTCGCCCGCTATGCGCCGCAGCTCGCGCAGGGCGGGGCGACGGTCGTTCTTGAAGTTCAACCCGAGCTGAAAGATTTGCTGTCCGGTCTCGCGGGCGTGCGCGTCTTCGCGCGCGGCGAGACATTGCCGCCGTTCGACGTGCATTGTCCGCTCGGCAGCCTGCCGCTCGCGTTCAAGACCACGCTCACGACCGTGCCGGCCGGCATTCCTTATCTGCGCGCAAGCGAGGAGCGGATCGCAAAGTGGCGGCCGCGGCTGGAGGCCTTGCCGGGCCGCCGCGTCGCGCTCGCCTGGGCCGGCAACCCGAACCACATCAACGACCGCAATCGCTCGATCGCGCTCGCGCGCCTGCAACCGCTGCTCTCCACGCCGGGCGTGAGCGTCGTCGGCATCCAGCGTGATGTCCCGGAGAGCGATCGCGCGGCGCTCGCGGGGCTGACGCATCTCGGCGAGGAGCTTGCCGACTTCCAGGACACCGCAGCGGTGATCGCACTGTGCGACCTCGTCGTCACGGTCGACACGTCAGTGGCGCACCTTGCCGGCGCGATGGGACGGCCGCTGCGGGTGCTGCTGCCGTTCTGGCCCGACTGGCGCTGGACGCTCGATGCCGAGCGCAGCCCCTGGTATCCGGATGCGCGGTTGTTCCGGCAGGGTGCGGACAGCGATTGGGACCCGGTGATCGCGCAGCTTGTTGCAGAGATCGCGGTCTGCTCGTATTAATAGAATTATAGAAACTTGCACCTGTAAGATAGGTTTGGCAGAACGAACCCAATCGACACGAAGTATAGACGAAATCAGCGCTTTCCGCTTTTCCACAGCGCCTCGATGCGCTTGCGGAACGCGCGCGGGCGCTCCGCGAACAACCGTCCGGCGATGCGCTGTGCCGCGCGCGCATGCTTGGCGCGGCGCGCAAGGATCAGCGGGACGAGTCGCGAGCGCCACGGCGCGAGCGCGCCATGCGGCGCCGTGAAGCCGAGCAGCACCGAGAGATCCTGAAACGCGCCGAGCCGGTCGCGCAGGCGCTGCGCTTCGGCGACCCAGAGCTTGCCGAACTTCGGCCAGAGCGGCTCGACCAATTCCATCTGGTAGCGATGCGCGACAACGCGGCGGCGCAGATCGTGCAGCACCTCCGCGTCGACCTCGCGCCAGTCGCCATCCGGCGCATCGTCGCGCGCGAGCTTGTAGGCGTCGGAGAGCTCGCGTGCGAGCTCGGCAAAGGCGATCTCCAGCGGCCAGGCGGCGACCTCCGCCTCGGCGGCGTCGAGCGCGATGATGAAGCGCGCACGCAAGGCCTGCGTGAGCTGCGCGGCTTCCGCGCTCAAGCGCTTTTCGTCGAGGCGGCCGCGGATCGAAGCCACGGTGCGCGCCGAGAGCGGCACCTTGTCGCCGATCAGATCTTCCAGCGCCTCGATCGCGGACTGCGCGTCGCGCGCGCCGGCAACCTCGCGCGCGAAGTCGCGCGCCTGCGCCCGCAGCCGCTGGCCGTCGTCGCCGAGAAAGGGTTCCAGCAGCCGCAGCAGCGCGCGCCAGCGCTTCATCGCCTTGCGGAATTCGTGCACCGCGGTGGCGTCGGGCTTTTCCTGGTCATTCAGCACCGCGCGCGCTTCGGCGAGGATGTCGCGCGCGACGGCCCGGAGAGCCTCGCCGACCGCAATATCTGGACGCACGGCGGGTTTCTCGGCCATGCGAAGGTTCTATGACGGCCGTTTGTCACAATCCACGGGGCTGGCGAGCGGCTCGTCACCGTGAATTGCCGTACCGTCAGCGCTAGACAAAAAGCCCGGCGATCGAGGCTAACTGCCTGATCTGCCGGGCTTTATTTGGTTGCGGGGGCAGGATTTGAACCTGCGACCTTCAGGTTATGAGCCTGACGAGCTACCGGGCTGCTCCACCCCGCGGAAACCGATACGACGCGGGAGCACCGCGCGGCGGGCGGTATGTAGCAAGCGCCTCCGGGCTTGGGAAGGGCGCAAATGACCGTTTCGCGACGAATGTTGTGCGCGCGCGCCGCGCAGCCGCTCATTGCGCCAAATAGCCCCCATCCACCGCCAGCACGTGGCCCGTCGTCATCGCGGCGGCGGGGCTCGCGAGATACAGGATCGCGGCGGCGACCTCCTCGGGCTCGACCAGCCGGCCCATCGGCGTGACGCCTTCGATCGCGCTGACCAGCTCGGGCTTCGCCAGCACCGGCGCGATGAAACCAGTGCGCACCCAAGCCGGCGCCACCGCGTTGACGCGGATGTTGTCCTTCGCCCATTCGATCGCGAAGGCGCGCGTCATGTTGACGACTGCGCCCTTGCTCGCCTGGTACGAGATGTTCGGGTAGAGCCCGCCGCCGGAAAATCCCATGATCGACGCGAGATTGACGATGGCGCCGCCACGCTTCTCTTTAAGCATGTGGCGCGCCGCCGCGCGGGAGCAGAGGAACACCGCGGTCTGGTTGACTGCGATCACCGCGTCCCATTCGGCTTTGGAGAGCTCGGTGCTCGGCTTGCGGATCGAGGCGCCGGCATTGTTGACCAGGATGTCGATCCGCCCGGCACGCGCCGCGAGCTCGTCGAAGAAGCGCTCGACGTCGGCTTCGCTGGTGACGTCGAGCGCGTGAGCTTCGCTGTTGCCGATCGCCGCGGCGGCGCGCTTTGCCTCGCCCAGATCGCGATCGACGAGCACGACGTGCGCGCCTGCCGCGCCGAAGGCTTCGCCGGTCGCCCGCCCGATGCCGCGCGCGCCACCGGTGATCACGGCCACCTGTCCGTCGAGGCGAAATCGGTCGAGCGCGGTCATGCATCCTCCGGGATTTTGCGTCTTCTTCCGTTCAGTCCGATACTGCGGGCAGAAAACGAAGGCCGCAACGGGGAGCACTCATGTTCACGGACGGATTGCTGAAAGGCCAGCGCATTCTGGTGACCGGCGGCGGGACCGGGCTCGGCAAGGAGATGGCCGAAGGCTTTCTCCGGCTCGGCGCCGAGCTGTTCATCTGCGGCCGGCGCAAGTCGGTGTGCGACGCGACCGCGTTCGAACTGGCCGACAAGACCGGCGGACAGGTGACGAGCTACGGCGTCGACATCCGCAACGCGATGGCCGTGGACGAGATGATCGAGGACATTTTTCGCGGCGGGCCGCTGACCTCACTCGTCAACAACGCGGCCGGTAATTTCATCTCGCGCACCGAGGACCTGTCGCCGAAAGGCTTCGACGCCATCGCCAACATCGTGATGCACGGCACGTTCTATGTCACCCACGCGGTCGGGAAGCGCTGGATCGCCGGCAAGCACAAGGGCAGTGTCGTGTCGATCGTGGTCACCTGGATCGACAACAGCGGGCCGTTCACGGTGCCGTCGGCGATGAGCAAATCCGCGATCGCCACCATGACGCGATCGCTCGCGGTCGAGTGGGGCCGCTACGGCATCCGTCTCAACGCGATCGCGCCCGGCGTCTTCCCGACCGAGGGGGCCGGCAAGCGGCTGCGGCCCGGCGAGGAACCGGGCGCGCGCGCCAAGAAGATCAACCCGATGGGGCGCCACGGACATATGGACGAACTGCGCAACCTCGCGACCTTCCTGCTCGCGCCCGGATGCGAGTGGCTGACCGGCGAGACCATCGCGGTCGACGGCGCCGAGCATCTC
>DATEKY010000236.1:0-6963 GCA_035277225.1 Xanthobacteraceae bacterium | reverse complement strand
GTCGCCAGGATGCGGCGGTGATCGAAGCGCATCGGTTCGCCGAGGCTTGGCAGCTCATCGCGTTTCAGCGCGGCATCGCGGCCGTCGCGCTTCGCCTCCTCGATCAGGCCGGCCTCGTAGAGCATCTCGTAGCGGTCGAGGACTTTCTCCTCGTCCCACGGCACGCCGCCGGTACCGAAACACAGCCGCAGCCGCTCGCGCCAGCCGAGCGCGCGTCCGAGCTCGCCATGCGGCGGTGCGGTCCATTCGTTCAGCAGCGGTATGATCGTGTCGAGGATGGCGGGGCGCTTCTCGCGCCAGTTCTCCCACGGAAAGAAGCGGTACCACGGCTCGAAGCCGGCGCCGGCTTTCTTCAGCACAGCGGCGTTCTCCGGCCTGCGCGTGAGCGCGAGATAGCCGACCGAGACCATGTGCGCCTCGTCGGCCGGGCCGGCGTGGCGGCCGCGGTCGCCGAACGTGTAGAGCTGTTCCACGTAGCCGACGCGCAGACCGGTCTGCGCCTCGACCCAGGCGCGCAGCCCGATCTCGAAGGTGCGGTGCGCCAGCGGATCGAACGGGCCGAACGGCAGGCCGGCGCGCGGCTCGTTCCTTTCGTCTTCACCCGCGACCAGGATCGCCGGCTCGTCATCCTCGACCGCGACGATCGCCGCAGTCAGGCCGATCTCGATCGGTGTCAGGATGGTCTCGGCCATCGCCTACTCGAGGGTGATCCGGAACGGCTCGCTTGCGTAGGCGGCGACGCCGGGCCCGATGTCGCGGATCGCCGCGACCATGCGGCCCTGGCGGCCGAGCAGCTTGTCGGCATGGGTAACGATTCGCTGGTTCGGCCATGCGGTCGGCGAGGCGTCGCGGATGGCGCGCGCGATCTTCGCCTCGTCGCGGTCGGGATTGAGCGCGCAGGCGGTGACGAAGGCGCCCGCGGTCGAACGGCTGATGCCCGCATAGCAATGCACCACCAGTGGCGCCGCGCGGTCCCATCTGCGCACGAAGCGCAACAGTTCGCCGACATGCTCCTCGGCCGGCGCGACGTATCCCTCGATGTGATCGACGATGTCGTCCATGTCGAGCAGCAGGTGGTTCTCGGCCAGAACCGTTGCGGGGCGATGCACCAGCGATACGTCCTTGATCAGCGTCACCACGTGGCGCGCGCCGGTCTCGCGTACGGTGTCGTGCAGTCGGGCAAGCGAACAAACGTGAATCATTTCAATCCTTCACCACCGCGGCGAAACATTTCAGATAACGCGCTTCGGCGTCCTTGGCGGACCAGGGGGTTAGATAATCTTTTTCAAACGCCGCCGAAACCTCGGGAACCGGACCGAAGAATCGCGTCGCCTCTTTTTCGCCAAATCCGGCCAGCCGCGTCGACTCCAGACACGCCGAGGCACGGTCTGCGTCCTTGATCAGCTTGATCAACTCGGCCGGCAGCGCGCGCGGCAACCCGAACCGAAGATGGATCGCGGCCAGCAGCCGGCTCTCGACCGCCTTGTAGGCATCGCCGATCACCGCCTTGAACGGCGTGATCATGTCGCCGATCACATACTCGGGCGCATCGTGCAGCAGGATTGCGAGGCGTGCGCGCCGGTCTAGCTGCGCGCGCCGCCGCGCCAGCGCATCGACCAGCAGCGTATGCTGCGCCACCGAGAAGATATGCGCGCCGGAGGTCTGTCCGTTCCAGCGCGCGACACGCGCGAGGCCGTGCGCGATATCCCCGATCTCGATGTCGAGCGCGGAGGGGTCGAGCAAGTCGAGCCGGCGGCCCGACAGCATGCGCTGCCAGGCACGGGCGGAGGACTTGTGCGGCTTGACGGGAGGGCGAGGCATCGCGCCGTTGTAACATGCCGGCGCGCCGCAAGCCTCAATGCGTGCATGTCCCCGCGCCGGCTTGTCCCCGCCGATGACGCCGAGCGTCCGCTCCGCGCGGAAATTCACAGCAATGAGAATGAACCAGGCGTCTTAATTCTCCCTTCAGGACGTTGCGAAAGCCAAGGGCGACACAAGCAAGGGTTGCTTTGCACTGCGCCATTAACCGGATATGACCCCGCGCACGATGCGGCGGCCAATAATCTGCTGTTTTTTTGTTCGATAGAAGCGTATCGCTGTCGCGCGTCGGCCTTGCTGACCCGTCCAAGGCTCGTTAAACCGCGGCACCTGTGAACAGCAAAAGGCGAATTCATGGCCAAGAAAGCCAAGCGACGCGGCCGGCCCCCCGGCGCCAAATCTCCCGATAAAATGGATATCGGACAGCTTCGCGAATACATCGCAAAGCTTCAAAGCACGCTCAGCAAAAAGGTCAGCGAGCAGCGCGCTTATTTCGAGGAAAAGCTGTCTGAACTGACCGGTATTGGCGCGCCGAAGAAGCGTGGCCGTCCGGTGGGCAGCGGCAGCGCCGGCGCGAAGAAGAAGGGGACGCGCAAGAAGGCGACGCCGAAATATCGTTCGCGCAAGGATCCGAAGGTGGTTTGGTCCGGCCGCGGCGTGACGCCGGTCTGGATGCGCGACGAGATGAAGGGCACCAAGCTCAAGAAAGACGATTTCCTGATCAAGGCCGCATGATCCCGAAAAGGATACCGGTTTCCCGCCTGCGCGAAGCGCTGGCAGGGTCCTCTGGCGTGGATCAACGCTTCGGCGGGCGAAGGCAGGTCGAAAAGATCATCGGAAACAAGCGCGACAGCCGCGGCGTCTGATTTAACACATGTGAATCGGACTCTGGCGCCGCGATTATCTGGCGGCTTTCCCAGTCAGATGTTGGTGACGGTAGCAGTCGACCAGATGGTCATTGACCATCCCGGTCGCCTGCATGAAGGCATAAACGATCGTCGGCCCGACGAATTTGAACCCGCGGCCGGCCAATTCCTTCGACATCGCGCGCGACAGGGGCGTTTCGGCCGGAATTTGTTTGACGCTGCGGAAATTGTTGATCTTCGGCGCGCCGTCGACAAATCCCCATAACAACCTGGAAAACCCGGGACCTTTTTCCATCGCGTCGAGATAGGCGCGGGCCGAGGCGACCGCACCCTCGATCTTTTGCCGATTGCGCACGATGCCGGCGTCCTGCATCAGCCGTTCGATTTTTTTCGGGGTATAGCGCGCGATTTTTTCCGGCTGGAAGCTGTCGAATGCGCGGCGGAAATTCTCCCGCTTGCGCAGGATGGTGATCCAGGAAAGCCCGGCCTGAAAGCCGTCCAGCATCAGTTTTTCATAAAGCGCCCGGTCGTCGTATTCCGGAACGCCCCATTCGTCGTCGTGGTAGGCAACATAGAACGGATCCTGGCCCGGCCACGGGCAGCGGTGCAGGCCGTCGGAATGCAGCACGGGGGCCATTATTCCACCTTCGCGTCGCCCGGCCAGTCGAACCGCGCCCAGGCGGGCTTGACCGGATGGAGCGCGATGCCGCCGCACATGATCGGCGCGCCCGCCGCGAGCGCGTCGCCGATGCGTGACAGATGCAGCATTGCGAGCCCGCGTCCGTTCGCCGACGAGCCCATGATACCGACCTCGACATCGCCGACATGCACCGCGATGCCGTCCTCCGGGCCGAAGTCCTCGAAGGTCACCGGCACCACGCGCTTGCGCGCCGTGCCGCGATGCTCGACCCGCGAGACGACCTCCTGCCCGACATAACAGCCCTTGTCGAAGTCGATGCCGTTGAGTTGGTCCATGTCGGCTTCGTGCGGGAAGGCGTCGTTGTACTGGAAGTCGAGCCCGCCGCGCGGAGCGCCGAGCGCGATGCGATGCGCGTCGTATTGCTCGGCGTCGACGAGCGTTGCGCCCAGGTCCGCCGCGGCTTCCGCCGCGAGGTGAGGCGGCAGCATGCAGCGGCTCCCGAGCGCGGGGAGGCGCGGATCGCCGTAGCACAGGCCGTATTCGGTCTCGCCGTCGCCGTCCCAGATGGCCATCACGCCGAGCGCCTCGGACAGATCCTCGATCTGCAGCTTGGCGCGCAGCTTGTAGAAATTGAGCCGGTCGGTGAGCGTTCCGGAGAGCGCACGCGGGCAATCGAGGAAGAAGCCGCCGCCGTCCTCGGCCGCCGCCTCAGTGACGATCATGTCCACCATGATCTTGCCCTGCGGGGTCAGAAGCGCCGCGAATGCCGCCCGGCCGGGCGCCACGTCGGCGATGTCCGTTGTGAGCAGGCCGTTGAGGAATTTGCGCGCGTCTTCGCCCGCGACCTTGACCACACCGCGATCCGGCAACAGCGCCGCATACATTATGAGAATCCGTCCTGTGAGCCGACCGCCCGAACGTAGGATGCCGGCTCCGGCGCCTCAAGGGCGCAAGCCCTAACAAGACTGGAAACGTTACAGGAAAGGCGTGTAAGCCTACTGGCGCGACAGCGGGATCGAGAACTCGCCGTTGCGGATGCGGGCCGGAAGCCCCTCGGCGTATTTGGCGGTCGCGTCTTCGCCGTAGGTGTTGACCAGTTCGCTCAGTGCGGTGAACAGCGCGGCCTGCGCCAGGCAGTCGCCGTCGACGCCGTCGAGGCGCGCTTCGCCCCACGCCTCGTGCAGATAGGTCAGCGCAATCTGTTTTTGCTCGAAGTCCGAAGCCGGCTCACGTGCCGGACTGGCGCCCGCAATGCTCATGTGTTCACAAACCTGTTCGGCGCGAAGCGCCGTCCCAACCGCGCCGGACGTTAGCATGCGGCTCGCGGAAGGATAGGCGAGACTTTAGGAAAGGTTAACGCGCAACGGGAATACTGGTTAACGCCGAAACGGGTGTGGAATGAATGCGGTAGTGCGGCTCGATCCGAAGGCCTACCGGCGCACGCCGTGGAAGAACGGCGGCGGCGTCACGATCGACATCGCGGACGACTACGCGCCGGGGGCGCCGCCGGGAAGCTGGAGCGGGATGTTCTGGCGATTCGGGCGCACGCAGATCGTGGCGCCGGGGCCGTTCTCGGACCTTTCCGGGTTCGACCGCATCCTGACCGTGATCGGTGGGCGCGGGCTGTGGCTGGACATCGCGGGCGGCATCTCGCTCGACGTGCGCGAGCCGTTCCGCCCGGTCCGTTTTCGCGGCGAGGATCGCATCGTCAGCCGGCTCGAGGCCGGCCCGGTCGCGGTGCTCAACCTGCTGGCGGACCGCACGAGATACGAGATCGATGTCGCGATTTTGACCGGCGGCGAAGCACGGCCGCTCGATGAGGCGATCCACCTCGTCTATGCGCTCGAAGAGAGCGACGTGATTGTGAGTGCGGATTATCCGCTCGCGGCCGACGAGGCGTTGCGGCTGGAGGCAGAAGCGCGGCGCCTGGAAGTGGCCCGCGGTCGCGTCGCGCTCGCGACTGTCAGAACAAGATCGGGCGGGGCATGACCGCTGATCACGCCACGCGGTATCGTTCCATGACCTCCCTGTCTGGCTCGTAGCCGAGCCCCGGCCCGTCGGGCACCGCGACGGTCCCGTCCGCGTCCACGTCGATGCGGCCGCGCCAGAGACAGGCGGCGCGGTTCATGTAGAACACTTCGACGAAGGTGCCGTCGTCGCGCAGCGACAGGAGCTGCAGCGTCGCCAGAAAGCCCGGTCCGAAATAGGGCGAATGGGGCGCGAGCTTCACGCCCATTTCGTCGGCCAGCGCGACGACCTTCAGATACTCGCTGATTCCGCCGACCTTGATCACCGACGGCTGCGCGTAGGTCACGGCCCCCTCGGTCATCATGTGGCGGAATTGGTGGACCGTGCAGGCATTCTCGCCGGCCGCGATCGCAAGACCGCCGTTCAGCCGGACCTTTGCGAGCGCCTTGAAGTCCTCCGGCGGCCAGATTGGCTCCTCGAGAAACAGCGGCGCGGCGTCGTGGCAATCGTGCGCGAACGCGGTTGCGGCGGCTTCGTTCATCGGGCAGTTCATGTCGACCATCAGCGGCACGCCGGCCCCGATCGCCCGCCGTGCCGCGACGACCGTTTGCACCGTCGTCTCGTGCAGCTTGATCGCCGGGTAGCCGCTGCGCAGGGCGGTGGCGCATTCGCTCTCGACGAGTGCCGGATCGCCGATCCGCAGCAGGCTCGCATAGGCGGGAATGCGCGCCCGCTTGCGCGCACCGATCAGCCGGTACAGCGGCTCCCGCTTCGCGCGTGCGGCGAGGTCCCACAGCGCGATGTCGAGGCCGGAGATCGCGAACATCGTAACGCCGTAACGGCCGAACAGATGCAGGTTGCGCTGGATGCGCTCCATGAACGCCGCAATGCCGGACGCATCCGGCGCCTCCAGCCCGCGGGCCTGTGGCGCGATCATCTCGGCAATGGCGGCGCAGGTCGTCTGCGGACAGACGTAACCCCAGGCGTCGCCCCAGCCGGTCAGCCCCGTGTCGGTCGAGACCTCGACCAGGACGATATCGAGCGCCGCGATCGCCGAGGCGCCCTGCTTGAAGCTCGCGACGCCGGCGTCGTAGGGGATTCGGATATGGTGCGCCCGGACGTCCGTGATCAGCATGCATCAGCCCCCGTTTGCCGGACGGTAGCGCATGAAAACCCAGACGGGCCAGCGCGGAATGCCGCACTACGGGCGTTGCCTCAGTTCGCGTAGCGCGCCGTGATGTCGCGCGCGATCTTGGCGCCTTCTTCCAGATAGCGGCGGATCGCGAAGTCGGCCGCCGGCGTGCAGGTACGGTAGCTTTGCTGGAAGCCGCGGTAGCCGCGATTGAAGCTCGCGGTCAGACGTTCCTTGCGCTCGCCGCTCGGCGCCTCGGCCTCGAGCAGCGCCTGCATCTCGTTGCGCCAGGCCTGTCCCTCGCGCGCGCCGCAGATGTCGCGCAGATAATGCAGCGCGCCGAGAATTTCCGAGAGCCGCTGCAGGTCGTTTTCATAGGCCGGCCGGCCGCCTTGCGTCGCCTGCGCGAGAGCAGGGGAGGCGGCGAGGATCAACAGAAGGACCGCGAAGGCGCGCGACATCGCCCGGATATGCCCACCCGTTGCGGCGAGGGCAAGGCGGTCATCCCGCCAAGCGATCTCCGCTGTCATCCCGGCCGA
>DATEKY010000235.1:0-3983 GCA_035277225.1 Xanthobacteraceae bacterium | reverse complement strand
AGTTCACGGTCGTGGCAACCGACCTGCGCGGCTACGGCGATAGCTCGAAACCGCCGAGCCAGCCGGATCACGCGAATTATTCGTTCCGCGCGATGGCGCAGGACAACGTCGAGGTGATGGCCGCGCTCGGCTTCGACAAGTTTTTCGTGGCCGGCCACGATCGCGGCGCGCGCGTGACGCACCGCATGTGCCTCGATCATCCCGACAAGGTGATCCGCGCCTCGATCCAGGACATCATGCCTCAGCACTACCTGTTCAACAACGTGACACAGGCGTGGGCGACCGGCGCGTATCACTGGTTCTTCATGATCCAGAAGGCGCCGATGCCGGAGCGGCTGATGAGCGCGGATCCGGACTTCTTCATCGAGAAGAAGCTCGCCAAGACCGACCAGGGGCTGTCGTTGTTCGGCAGGGAGGCGCTCGCGGAATACAAGCGCTGCTTCCGCAATCCGGAAACCGTGCGCGGCATGTGCGAGGATTATCGCGCCTGCGCCACTTTTGACCTCGCGCTCGATACGCAGGACTACAAGGCCGGCAGGAAGGTCACCTGCCCGGTGCAGCTCTTGTGGGGTGCGACCGGCCAGGTCGGACGGCAGAACGATCCGCCGGCGATCTGGAAGGACTACGCGAGCGACATCCGCGACGCGCAGGCGCTGCCATGCGGGCATTACCTATCGGAAGAAGCACCGGAAGAAACCTACGCGGCGCTGCGCGCATTTTTCACAAAAGTATAATTTTGTGACGCGGCTCCTCTGCTACCTTTGATTGACCCGACCGAAGCGAGTCTCTTATGCTTGACTCGTTGCAAACCTCTGCGTGTCACGACGGGGGCTTCATGACGGCGATCAACGCGCGCCTGTTTGTCACTCTCGCACTCAGCATTGCGCTGCTTGCCGACGCCGCGCATGCGGCCGGCACCTGCCCGGAAGAGCAATCGACCGATCAGCTTCCGACCAACCTGCAGCTTTGCGCCGAGCTCGAAGCCGACGTGCGCACGCCGAGCAAATTCCGTCTCGACATCTACGAGGGCAAGCTCAATCAGTATTTGTTCGCGATGTGCCATCGCAACACGAAGTCCGGCTGGGTGCGCGACAAGCGCATCCGCGACGCCGGCCCCTGGATCGGCACGTTTCGCGACGGGAAATGGAGCGGCAAGTATTACGGCACGCACGTGCCGGTGCTGATCTGGTACTCGCCCGAGATGCACGAATGGCTGAAGGCGAACCGCCCGACGCCGGACTCCGTCGCGACCAGCGCAGTGCCGGACGGCGCCATCATGGTCAAGGAGATGTATTCGACGCCGGCCGCGGCCTGCGCGGGCGCCGACATCAACAAGCTGCTCGCCACGAAATATTCCTCCGCCGTGATGGTGCGCGACTCCAAGGGCTCGTACGATGGCTGGTTCTGGGGCTGGTACGGCTGGACCGGCTCGGGCTGGAAGGTCGACTGGCCGGCGCCGTCGTCGAGCCCCTACCCGGCGATGGGCTTCGGACAATACTGCACCAACTGTCACGCCTCGGCGCGCGACAACTCCACCTTCGCGACCTTGAAGAACATCGAGGGCTACCCGGGCGAGCCGCTGGTGTTCCTGAGCCAGAACTTCTTCCTCGATCCGTCGTGGCAGAGCCTGCAGGACCGCATCCAGAGCGCGGGCGCCAAGGACGCCGCCGAAAGCGGCAAGGATCCCGAATACAACGCCGCGTTCACCCGCATCTTCACCGCGCTCGGCGGACTGCCGCAACGCACCAAGGCGATGGAGATGAAGCCGGAGACCTACGACAGCGTCTGGCCGAAGCCGGGCGATACCACCGTGCACAGCCAGTTCCTCACCTCCGACCAGTGCCTCGGCTGCCACAGCGCGGGCGGCACCGGGCTGCAATACGACATGACGCAGCCCGGGCCGGACGGAAAGCTGATCAACATCTCGCCCTACGGCACCTGGCGCGGCTCGCCGATGGGGCTCGCCGGACGCGACCCGATCTTCTTTGCGCAGCTTGCGAGCGAGACCGGCACCTTCCATCCGGAGAAGGAGAACAAGGCGAAGATCGAGGACACCTGCCTCGGCTGTCACGGCATTCTCGGCCAGCGCCAGTACGCGATCGACACCAAACAGAAGACCGGCACCTGCGAGCCGTTCGAGCGCTCGACCGTCAACGCGATCCCGTATCCGCAGGACGGCGATCCGGTGACGGCGCTCGCGAACTACGGCGCGCTCGCGCGCGACGGCATTTCCTGCGCGTCCTGCCATCACATGGTGCTCGGCAAGGCCGACACCGAGAAATATCACGCGCAGCCGCAGAACCTGTGCGTCGACGAGAAGCAGAAGACGCTCAATCCCGGCTTCACCGGCTTCGCCTCGACCTTCACCGGCGCGTTCCTGGTCGGCCCCCCGAACGAGCTCTACGGGCCGTTCAAGGAGCCGAAGAAGAAGCCGATGAAGCACGCGCTCGGCATCGACCCGGTGCACAGCCAGACCATCACCACACCGGAGATGTGCGGCAGCTGCCACACCGTGCATCTGCCGATCATGCATCGCGGCAGCACGATCGGGCACGTCTACGAGCAGACGACCTATCCGGAGTGGGCGTTCAGCGACTTCCGCACCGGGGATTCGCCGGATGGTCCCCTGCCCTACGGCTCCGGCGCGCAGGCGCAGTCGTGCCAAGGCTGCCACATGCCGAACAAGGATGCGTTCGGCAATCCGTACCGCAGCAAGATCGCGGCGATCCAGGAATACACCAACTTCCCGCAGGCCGAGCACACGCTGCCGGCCGCCGACATCGACCTGCAGGAGCGCGCCGGCTTCGGCAAGCACACGCTGGTCGGGCTCAACGTCTACCTGCTGAAGATGGCGTGGCAGTTCCCCGACATTCTGGGCATCCGCAAGACCGATCCGATGCTGTCCGACTCAGGCATCGACTCGATCCCGACCGCCGAGAACGCGATGCTCGACCAGGCGGTGAACCGCACCGCGGTCGTGACGGTCGGCGACGTGCGCAACGACGGCACCTCGCTCTCGGCGCGCGTCACGGTCGTGAGCAAGGTCGGGCACAAGTTTCCCTCCGGCGTCGGCTTCCGCCGCGCGTTCCTGCAGTTCAGCGTGCTCGACGTGAACAACAAGGTGCTGTGGTCGTCCGGCCGCACCAATGGTGCGGGCGTGATTGTCGATCGCGACGGCGACGACGCCCAGCCGATCGCGGGCGAACTGTGGTGGAATACGGACTGCTCGCAGCGCATCGAGCCGGAGAAGCGCATCCACCAGCCGCACTATCAGGAGATCACGCGGCAGGACCAGGCGCAGATCTATCAGGAGCTGGTATCGATGCCAGGCAACGTCGACAAGCCGGTCTGCGGGCCGGATGCCACGCCGCAAGGCCCGCTCACCACCAGCTTCCTGTCGATCTGCGCCAAGGTGAAGGACAACCGCATCCTGCCGCAGGGCTTCCTCAAGCTCGACGACCGCAAGCAGATTTCAAAGGCGCTCGGCGCCGACGACAAGATGGCGGAGGAGACCGGCGCGCAGGCGGTCGGCGACGACCCGGACTATCAGCGCGGCGGCAGCGACGCGCTGACCTACCGCGTGCCGCTAAGCGACATCACCGGCAAGCCGGCCGCCGTGCAGGCGACGCTCTACTACCAGCCGACGCCGCCATTCTACCTGCAGGACCGCTTCTGCACGTCGAGCAGCGAAGACACCAAGCGGCTGTTCTATCTGGCGGGCAAGCTCGAGCTCTCAGGGACCGCCGCACAGGACTGGAAACTGCGCGTGGTGACGAGCGGGCCGGTGACGGTGCCGTAGCCTGTGTCCCGCACGCGATGCAGCGCGTCAGCTGTGCATCGCAGATGCGGGACCGCACAAAGCGCGGGTCTGTGGCGGTCCCGGGTCTGCGGCGCATCATTTCATGCTGCGCCGCGCCCGGGAGACACTAAGCCCCCACCGCCGCCGGCGCGTTGAGGAAATTCCGTACCGCGTACCACATCAG
>DATEKY010000234.1:0-2687 GCA_035277225.1 Xanthobacteraceae bacterium | reverse complement strand
GGCCTCGACCTTCTGCCGGATCGACGGGTCGCACAGGAGCGCGACTGCGACCTCGTCCATCTGGATGTAGCGGCAGCCCGCCTCGATCAATCCGGCGATCTCGGCACGAAAGATCGTGGTGAGGTCGGCGAAGAAGGACTCCACGTCCGCATAGGCGGCTTTGTCGGCGAAATCGTTGCAGCGATAGAAATGCATCGTGGACGGCGCCGGAATCGTGATCTTCGGCGTCGCTCTCGTCGCAGCGCGCAAGAAGGTGAATTCGTCGAGCGCGAGCGGCTGCGTTCGTTTCAGCTTGCGCTCCGCATAAGGCGCTGTGAATGCCACCTCGTGGCCGTGATCGTCGCGGAAGTTGAACGCCGCCTCTTTGATGACGAATCCGTCGACGCGCTCGACGAACCGGCCCCAATACGAGCCACGGCGGAATTCGCCATCGGTCACGACCTTGAGACCGACCTCCTGCTGCATCCGCACCACATCGCGGATGCACTGGTCCTGGATCTCGGCAAAGCGCGCATCGTCGATCTTTTTGCCGTGATGATCGCGAAACGCTTGACGCAGCGGGGGTGGACGCAACAGGCTGCCGACATGGTCGGCGCGGAACGGCGGGCGGCCGGAACTGTCCATGAGCTGGTTTCCTGAACGGCTTGTTTTCTATAGGTCTATAGATGGCGGCAAGGTCCCGCAAGTCCGTCCGCGCGAAACGGCCTGGCCGCGGCTCGGCCCGGCTCGTGAAGCCGGCCGAACGCAATACCCGCCGCCGCTCGGCCGAGATCATGGAAGCGGCCGCACGGGTGTTCGCCGAGCGCGGCTATCACGGCGCCAGCACGCAGGACATCGCCGACCTGCTCGGCATCCGGCAGGCGAGCCTTTACTACTATTTCCCCTCCAAGGAGGTGGCGCTGGAGCATGTCTGCATGCAGGGCGTCGCGGGCTTCTTCGAGACCGAGCAGGCGATCGCGACCGGCCCCGGAACGCCGCGCGAGAAGCTCGCGGGCCTGATCCGCGCCCATATCGCGCCGCTGCTCGACCGCAGCCATTTCGTGCGCGTGTTCCTCACCCAGCGCCAGTTCCTGCCGAACCCGAGCCGGCGGCGGATCGGCAAGTTCTCGCGCGCGATCGAGGCGCTCTTCGAGCAGGTGATCCGGCAGGGCATCCGCAGCGGCGAGTTTCGTGCCGACACCGATCCGCGCCTGTCCGCGCTGGCGATCCTCGGCATGTGCAATTCGGTGGCCGCCTGGTACGGCAAGGAGAACGCCTCGATGGAGCGCATCGGCGGCGAATTTGTCGCAACTGTGCTTCACGGGCTTGTCGCGCCGGCGAACGCTCGGCGACGCTGACATATTGAGTTTTCAATTGGGCTATAGAATACTCCGGGCGATAAACCGGAACTGGATGATGGGCGGAACGGGAGCGGCCAGTCGCGACGCCTTGCGCCGGACCACGGCGCCCGCGCTGCTGTGCGAGCGCGCCCGCCGCACTCCGGGCGACGTGGCGTTCCGTTCCAAGCATCTCGGCATCTACCGCGAGCGCAGCTTCCGCGACTATGCGCTGCTGGTCTCGCAGACCGCGCAAGCCTTCGCGGCGCTCGGCCTTTCCAAAGGCGAACGTGTCGCCATCATGGGCGACGTGTGCGAGGAGTGGCTGATCTGCGACCTCGCGGCGCAGTCGCTCGGCGCCATCGTCTACGGCATCTATCCGACCGCCGCGCCGGCGGAGGTCGAATACCAGATGCGCGACGGCGGCGCCGCGCTCTTCATCGCGGAGGATCAGGAATATGTCGACCGGATCCTGCCGCTGATCGACCGCCTGCCGCACGTGCGTGCGATCGTCACCATCGATGCGTCGGCGATGTTCGGCTACGACCATCCGAAGCTTGCGAGCTACAAGGCGCTGGTCGCGGCGCAAAAGCCCGATCTGGACTGGCTCGCGGCGCGCGCCGCGGAGATCAGGCCGGAAGACCCGGCTTTCATCGTCTACACCTCGGGGACGACCGGCCATCCGAAGGGCGCGCTGATCTCGCACGGCAAGCACCTCGCTGCCGCCGCAACCGTCTCGGATCACTACCCGACACTCTACGAGAAAGAGCACCGTACGGTCGTCTACCTGCCGCTCTGTCATGTGCTTGGGCGCGACGTCGCGGTGACCTTGCCGCTGTTCACGCGAGTCGTGCCGCACTTCGGCGAGGACCCGGAGGATCTCGCCACCACGCTGTTCGAGACCGCGCCGACGGTGTTGTTCACCGTGCCGCGCTATCTGCAAAAATTCGCCGCGCAGGTGCTGGTCGCAATCACCAATTCGTCGCAGGCGAAGCGCGTCAGCTACGCGCTCGCGATGCGCTTCGCGCGCGCCCATGCGCGGCGGCGCTGGAGCGGCGCGGCGAGCGCCGCGCAGGAGATCGCCTACAAGGCCTGGCACGCCGCGGTATTCCGTCCGATCCTGAACAAGCTCGGCTTCGACAGGCTGGAGCTGGTGGTGAGCGGCGGCGCGCCGCTGCCGACCGAGACTATGGCGCTGTGGCACATCTACGGCGTCAACGTCGTCGAGATGTACGGCCAGACCGAAGGCGCCGGCGGCATCGTGGCCGGTCAGCGCGGGCCGTTCCCGCGTCCCGGCAGCGTCGGCACCGTGCCGGAGGGCTGGGAGGTCAAGCTCGGCGCCGATGGCGAAGTGCTGGTGCGCAGTCCCGA
>DATEKY010000233.1:0-5762 GCA_035277225.1 Xanthobacteraceae bacterium | reverse complement strand
TCCTTGAGCGACTTGTTGTCGTGTTCGGCGATCAGAAGTGTCGTCATCAGATGACCCCCGCCTCGTTTTTGAGCTTGTCGACCAGCTCGGCGACGGTCTTCACCTTGGCGCCGGCCTTGCGGCCCGGCGGCTCGGTGGTCTTCATCACCTCGATGCGCGGCGCGACGTCGACGCCGTAGGCGTCGGGCGTCTTGTCCTCGATCGGCTTCTTCTTCGCCTTCATGATGTTCGGCAGGCTCGCGTAGCGCGGTTCGTTGAGCCGCAGATCGGTGGTGACGATCGCCGGCGCCTTGAGCTTCACGGTCTGCAATCCGCCGTCGACCTCGCGCGTCACCAGCATGCTGTCGCCGTCGATCACGAGCTTCGACGCGAACGTGCCCTGCGGCCAGCCGGTGAGCGCGGCGAGCATCTGACCGGTCTGGTTGCAATCGTCGTCGATCGCCTGCTTGCCGAGGATGACGAGCCCGGGCTTCTCCTGGTCGACGATGGCTTTGAGAATTTTTGCGACCGCGAGCGGCTCGACCACGGTATCGACCTTCACCAGGATGCCGCGGTCGGCGCCCATCGCCAACGCAGTACGGATGGTCTCGGCCGCCTGCTGCGGGCCGATCGAGACCGCCACGATCTCGGTCGCGGCGCCTTTTTCCTTGAGCCGGATCGCCTCTTCGACCGCGATCTCGTCGAACGGATTCATCGACATCTTGACGTTGGCGAGTTCCACGCCCGATCCGTCCGCCTTGACGCGAACCTTGACGTTGAAATCGACGACCCGTTTGACGGGCACCAGTATCTTCATAAACCTCTCTCCGCAGCGCGCCGGGCAAACTATGGCCCGCCCCATACCCTGTCAACGCAGTGCAACATAGCCGCTACCGCGGCACGCCCCAGGGGCCGGGAGACGGCGTTTCGGCCGCCACGATGACGTCTTCCGGGCGCAAGCACTCGAACAGCACGACGCCTGCCGGGCGCAAAACCGTGATCAGCAGCGCCCCGGCCGCGAGCCCACCGACATGCGCCCACCAGGCGGTATCGCTCTTCTCCAGGCTGAACACGTGCCAGACCTGCGTCAGCACCCAGAAGCCGAGCACCCAGTAGGATGCGAGCTTGATCGGCACGAAGCCGAAGATCAGCACCGTGATCCTCGCGCACGGGCGCAGCATCAGATAGGCGGCGACGATGCCGGCGATCGCGCCCGAGGCGCCGACGAGGGGAACGTTCGATCCAGGCGACGCCACCACATGCGCGGCGCCGCCCGCGATGCCGCATACCAGATAGAACACGAGGAAGCGCCCGCGCCCAAGCGCGTCCTCGATGTTGTCGCCGAACACCCAGAGGAACAGCATGTTGAAGATCAGGTGCATCCAGCCGCCGTGCAGGAACATGTAGGTGACGAGCGTGAACGAGGGCGGCATGAACCCGCCGGTCACCGCGTCGCCGGTCACCGCAACCGGGAACAGCGCGAAATTGACCAGCAGCAAGGTCGAGGTCTTGTCGCTCGCGCTGTCCTGCACGAGGAAGATCACGACGTTGAGCGCGATCAGCGTGAAGGTCACGTAGGCGCGACGGCTCTTTTCGAGCGGATCGTTGTCGTAGATCGGAATGACCACGGAGAACTCTAACGGTTCGCGCCCGGCACCCACAGGACGTCGCGCGCGCCCTTGTCGTTCAGGTAGCGGCTGGCCACGAAGAGAAAGTCCGACAGGCGGTTGATGTAGCTCATCACCTCGGCCGAAACGCTCTCGCCCGAATCCTTCAGCTCCACGATCACGCGCTCGGCGCGCCGGCAGATCGTGCGCGCGAGATGCAGGTACGCGGCAGCGGGCTCGCCGCCGGCGAGCACGAAGGTGCGCAGCGGCGCGAGCTCGGCATTGAGCGTGTCGATCTCGTCCTCGAGCCGCTTCACCTGGGCGGCGTTGACGGCCAGCCGCGCGCCGTCCGGCCCCTTGCCCTTGTCGGGCGAACACAAGTCGGCCGCGAGATCGAACAGGTCGTTCTGGATACGCGCCAGCATCGCGTCGATCGCGGGCGCTTGCGCCGTGTGCAGCCGCGCGACGCCGATCGCGGCGGTGACCTCGTCCACGGTGCCGTACGCGTCGACGCGCAGGTCATATTTCTTGCGATACTCGCCGTTGCCGAGCATCGTCGAGCCTTCGTCGCCGGCCCGCGTATAGATGCGATTGAGCACCACCATGGCAAACTCCAGCGGCGAGCCGCTTTTTCCAATTCCGGCGATCGTCTATCCTATCCCATCGCGCTCCGGAACCAACGCGGAAGGAAACGCCATGCGCCTGACCGTCATCATTGCCGTTGCGGCGATTCTTGTCCCGGCCGCCCTGACCGCGCGCCCGGCAGCCGCTCCGCAGGCGGGGATCGAGGCGGTCCCGACCGACCTGTCGGCCGCCAAGAAGAAAAAGAAGAAGCCCGCGAAGCCAAAGGAAGAGTACCTGAAGGCCGCGCCCGGAACCGGACCGAGCGGGCCGGCAACCAAATAATAACTCAGCGTCCCATCGCCCAGATGGTGATCATGATCACCACGACGGCGACGAACTGCAGCAGCACGCGCAGCCGCATCAGCCGCTGCGAGGTGTCGGGCGAGCCGCCGCGCATCATGTTGACGAGACCGAGCAGGAGCACGACCGCGACCGCGCCGATCGCGAACGGCACCGCGTAAGTCGACAGGACGTTTCCCATGGCGGCGCCTCA
Source organism: Xanthobacteraceae bacterium (assembly GCA_035277225.1). GTDB lineage: Bacteria > Pseudomonadota > Alphaproteobacteria > Rhizobiales > Xanthobacteraceae > PALSA-894. The sequence goes on along the minus strand of DATEKY010000233.1, from coordinate 3,059 downwards.
CGGAACTGATGCCCTTGCATATCGCGTCGGCGCGATGTTTTTACAAGCCGGGGTCCGCGCAGCGGACCGGGAGCGCCGCCATGTCCGACAAGCCGCATTCACCGAAACCCCGCACCATCGCGGCGCAGGCACTCGGCGCGATCGAGCCCGCCACCAAAGCGGTCGCGCTGCCGGTGCACGTCTCGACGACCTACATCCGCGATCCCGACAACCAGTACCGCACCGGCTACGCCTACGGCCGCCCGGACAATGCCACCGTGCGGCAGACCGAAGCCGTGATCGCGGCGCTCGAAGGCGCGCACGAGGCCATGCTGTTCGGCTCCGGCATGGCGGCCGCCACCAGCGTGGTGCTGGCGCTGCCGCCGGGATCGCATCTGCTCGCCCCGCAGGTCTGCTACTGGGGCTTTCGCGACTGGCTGCTGCATGAGGCGCCGCTGTTCGGCTACAAGGTCGACCTCGTCGATTTCGCCGATCTCGCGTCGGTCCGCGCCGCCATCAAGCCGGAGACCCGGCTGCTCTGGATCGAGACGCCCGGCAATCCGCTCTGGAACATCACCGACATCGAGGCGGTCGCCGAGATCGCGCATGCCGGCGGCGCCGCGCTCGCCATCGACTCGACCGCCGCGACCCCGGTGTTCACCCGCCCGATCGCGCTCGGCGCCGACATCGTGATGCATTCGGCGACGAAATATCTGAACGGCCACTCCGACGTGATCGCCGGCGTGCTGGCAACCGCGCGCGAGGACAAGCTTTGGACACGCATCAAGCAGGTGCGCGGGCACCACGGCGCGATCCTTGGGCCCTTCGAGGCGTGGCTGCTGCTGCGCGGCTTGCGCACGCTCGACGTGCGCGTGCGCGCGCAGGCCGAGAGCGCCGCGCTGCTGGCGCATCGCTTCGCCAATCACGCGGCGGTCTCGAGCGTGCTCTATCCCGGGCTGCCGACGCATCCCGGCCACGCCGTCGCGGTGAAGCAGATGTCCGGCTACGGCGGAATGCTGTCGATCCGCGTCAAGGCCGGCGAGCGCGCCGCGATCGATGCGGCGGCGCGGGTGGAGATCTGGAAGCGCGCCACCTCCCTCGGCGGCGTCGAGAGCCTGATCGAGCACCGCGCCTCGGTCGAGGGCGAGGGCTCGCCCTGCCCGACCGATCTGCTGCGGCTGTCGGTGGGGCTGGAAGACGTCGACGATCTGTACCACGATCTCGATCGCGCGCTGAGGGCGGCCAATGCTTAGACACTTGACCCACGTCATGATCGCAACAGCAGGGATCACGTCCGCGCAGGCGCAGGTCACCCTCGACCTCATCAACGAATATCCCGCGACCGCGATCTCCGGCGAAGCCGACGCATTCTTCGCCGAAGCGGTGCAGCGCCGCAGCGAGGGCCGCATCGCCGTCAATCCCATCCCGGGGGCAAAATCCGGACTGCGCTCGCGCGACCAGCTCAAGGCGGTCACCGACGGCCGCTTCGCGATGGCCAACTCGGTCGGCGGCACGCTCGGCGGCGAAAGCCCGGTATTCCTTCTCTCCTCGCTGCCGTTCGTCACGCCGTCGATGACCGACGCGCGTATCCTCTACGAGCTGTCGCTGCCGCTCTACGAGCAGCTGTTCGCCGAGCGGAAGCAGAAGCTGCTCTACGTCGTCCCCTGGCCGCCGTCCGGCATCTGGTCGGCCGCGCCGCTGCGCGACGCCGCGGCGCTGAAAGCGCTGAAGATCCGCACCTATGACGAGACCGGCACCAGCGTGCTCGCGCGCATTGCGGCGAGCGCATCGATCGTCTCGTTCTCCGACCTCGATCCGAAGCTGCAGGCAGGCGAGATCAACGCGGTGCTCTCGTCCGGCGACGGCGGCGCGGGACGGCAACTGTGGAAATACCTGCCCCACTTCTCCGACATCAACTATGCGGTACCGTTGAGCTTCGCGGCGATCTCGCTGGCCGCGTGGGACGGGCTCGACGACGCCGGACGTGCCGCAATGGCGGAAGCCGCGCGCGAGACGACCGAACGGCAATGGACAGTGCTGGCGACCCGCCTGAGCGACAACCTCGCGCGCATGAAAGCGAACGGCGTCACGATCGACGCCAAGCCGCCGGCCGACGTGATGGACGCGCTGCGTGCCGCAGCCGCCTCCTCGCTCACCGACTGGCTCGCGCGCGCCGGTCCGCAGGCGCAGCAGGTCTACGAGACCTACCGCAAGGCGCGGTGAGGCTTCGGGATCATGCTTACGCCGCGAGCGCCTTCTCGATCTCGTGCACCGGCATCTTGACGTAGTCCTTGTCGATCTCGGCGCGCACCGCACCGCGCAGTCCGTCGGAATAGGCCTGCCGCAGCACGCCGAGCGCGCGCGGCGGCGCCACCACGATGACTGATTTCGTCTCGCCGGCCGTCACCGCCGCGTCGAGCCGGTCGGCCAGATCGGTGAGGAACCGCTGCTCGTCCTGTTCGTGCCAGTCGGTCTGCTCCATCGCGCTGCGCCGCGCCCCGACCGAGTTGACCGAGCGGCCCGGCGCATCGGTGCCCTGCTCGTGCGTCTTGGCATCGGTCTGCGCATGGACTTCCTTGGTCTTGAGATTGGGATGCATGCCGTCGCCGAGGTTCTCAAGGATGAGCGCTTTCGCGCCGTCGCACACCACGACCCAGTCGCCTTGGTGGATCTTCAGAATGGCCATGAGGAACCTCCAGAGATGATACGAAGCGCCCGCAGGCGCGCTGCATCAACTCCGGAAGGCCGGATCGGGTTCGACCTGCGACGATCAGTTGCTGCCGTCGAGCAGCCGCCGCGCAATCACGTGTGCTTGAATTTCCGCCGCGCCCTCGAAAATGTTCAGGATGCGCGCATCGCACAGCACGCGCGACACCGGATATTCCAGCGCGAAGCCGTTGCCGCCGTGGATCTGCACCGCGTTGTCGGCCGCAGCCCAGGCGACGCGCGCGGCGAGCAGCTTCGCCATCCCGGCTTCGAGGTCGCAGCGCCGGCCCGAGTCCTTCTGCCGCGCCGCGAAATAGGTGATCTGCCGCGCGATCATCACCTCGACTGCCATCATGGCGATCTTGTCGGCGACG
>DATEKY010000232.1:0-4599 GCA_035277225.1 Xanthobacteraceae bacterium | reverse complement strand
GATGGTCTTGTCCTTGAGCGAGCAGCACAGCTCGTCGGTGGCGACGCAGTGGATCACGTCATTCGCCGTGCCGTGCCACAGCGCGCGCTGATCGTCCGCCGACTTCAGCGACGGATAGGTGTGATAGATCTGCCCGTTGGGCCGCTTGTAGTCCTCCTGCGAGTAGAAAAGGTATTGGTGTAGCGTCTCCCCGTAGATCGGCAGGCCCTTGCGGCGCGCCTCGGCGATCGCCTCGACACCCGTGCCGGCGGACACGTGCATCATGTAAAGCGCTGTCCCGGGCACGCTTTCGGCGAGCCGCAGGATGCGGCGGAAGCTCAGGTCCTCCGAGAGCTGATTGTGGACCTCGGCGAGGTTCTCGAAGCTCACCCGGTTTTCGCGGATCAGCTTCGCATACATGTGCATGACGATGTCGTTGTCTTCCGCATGGATGACGCCGAGGCCGCCCTCCTTCGCCAGCACCTGGAACGACTCCCAGATGTCGCCGAAATCGATCATGCGGCCGCTCCCCGCCGGCCGGATGTTGGTGGTGAATATCTTGAGCGTCGGGTAACCGGCCTGGATCGCCTCGGCGAGCTGACCGGAGAATTCCGGCGGCGGCTCGGAATGCAGCATGATGTGGTAGGCCCAGTCGCACGGGCTTTTGCCGACGAAGTCCTTGTCGCGAGCCTCGACCGCCTGCAGCGCCGTGACGCCGTCGCGCCAATAGGCGAAATCGATGAAGGTCGTGGTGCCGCCGAACAGCGCCGCGCGCCCGACCTGCTCCGGTCCGGCGGTGATCAGCGGCGTGCCGTCCGGCTTGGTCCACGCATGATGCAGATGCACGTGCGGGTCGATGCCGCCCGGCATCACGATGTGGCGCGTTGCGTCGATCACGCGCTTTGCGGATTCGGCCGCCAGCGTGCCGGGCGCGGCGAGCACCGCGATGGTCTCCCCGGCGACGGCGACATCGCAGTTGACGACTCCCTGCGGCGTCACCACCTCGCCGCCCCGAATGATGAGATCGAACATCATGCCTCCGCAAAGCTCTGATCAACGCAATCTTCGTAGGCGTGCAGGCGGGAGATGAAGCCGCCGGATTTCATGCTCTCCGCCAGCCGCACGAAGCCCTGGCGCGACAAGTCGGGCGTGCGCGCCCAAAGCCTGGCATCGTGGTAGCGCTGCAGCGAGCTTGCCAGCAGCTCGCGCGCGACGTGCGGATAGTAGGACGCGACCGTCTCGGCCAGCTCCGCTCCGCTGTGCTCGGCGACCCAGGCGAGCGAGTGGCGGATCGCGCGCACCATGGCGTCGAAGGCCGCGCGGTTGCGGCGGATGCTGTCGCGGCTCGCAAGGAACGTCGTGTAGACGGTCGGCCCGCGCGAGTTCGCCGCATAAAGCACCTCGCCTGCGCCGAAGCGCAATGCCATCGAGACGTACGGCTCGAACATCTGCGCCACATCGAGCTCGCCGCGGCGCAGCGCTTCCAGATTGTCCGCCATCGTCCGGTCGGTCACGCGATCGATCCGCGCCGGATCGATGCCTTGCAGGCGCAGGTCGTGCTGGAGACAGAGCCAGGGCGTCGCAACCTCCGACACGGTCCCTACCCTCAGCCCGACCAAGTCGGCGAGCCGGAATGCCGAAGGATCCTTCTTGCCGACCAGGTAGAACGGATCGCGCGCCGCAACCTCGCAAAAGCAGACCAGCGGCGAAGCCGGGTCTTCGTCGCGCGCCTTCATGACGCGCATCGGCCCGCCCCACGAGATGTCGATCGAGCCGTCGAGCAGACCGGCAGCGGCAGTGGCCGGCGCGGGAGAGTTGAGCAATTCCACCTCCACGCCCTCGCTGCGGTAGAACCCGAGCGCGTGCGTGGCATAGAATGGCGCGTAGAACACCGCGCGAAAATTCTCCGACAGCTTGACGTGCATGGACACTCCGGCGTGACGCGATGGATGATTGTGGCGGCAGGATTGGATCGGTTCAGGGGAGCCAGCAGATGGGAAGCTTGCCAAGCTTTTTGCTCATTGTCGCGGCCTTTGTCTTCACGCAGGCCGATGCCACGCATGCGCAGGCAAACTACCCGAACCGACCGATCCAGCTTGTCGTCACCGTTCCGCCGGGCGGCGCGGCGGACCTCGTTGCGCGGCTGATCGGGTCCAAGCTGTCCGACGCGGTAGGGCAGCCGGTCATCATCAACAACCGTGGCGGCGCCGGCGGCACCACTGCGGCGGCGCAGGTCGCCAAGTCTGATCCCGACGGCTACACGCTGCTGTTGAACACGATCGCAACCCACGGCATCGGCCCGCACATCTACGCAAACCTGGGATACGACCCGGTGAAGGATTTTTCGCCGGTCATCCTGATCGCGAAATTGCCCCTGATCATGGCGATCAATGCGGAGCTTCCGGCCCGGAGCGTCAACGACGTACTCACGCTCGCGAAGGCGAAGCCGGGCGAGCTCAGCTTCTCCTCGGCGGGCACCGGCGGCGCGCCGCATCTCGCCGGCGAGATGTTCAAGGCCCAAACCGGCACCCAGCTGCTGCATGTGCCCTATCGCGGCAGCGGACCGGCGGTGATCGATCTGATCGCCGGGCGCATCACGATGATGTTCGACGCCACGCCCTCGCTGCTGCCGCACATCACCGCCGGCAAGCTTCGCCCCCTGGCGGCCGCAAGCCCGCAGCGGCATCGGCTGCTGCCGGACGTGCCCTCGTTCGCCGAGATCGGGCTTCCCGGGATGGATATCGCGCTCTGGTATGGGGTCGTGGCGCCGGGCGGCACGCCTGCGCCGATCGTGCAGCGGCTCAATGCGGAGCTCGCCAAGATCGTCGACATGCCCGACGTGCGCAAGAGCCTGACTGAACAGGGCGCGGACATGCAGGGCGGCACGCCGGAGGATTTCGGCGCCTTCATGCGCAACGAGTCCGCGCGCTGGAGCGTGGTGGTGAAGCAGGCCGGCATCAAGCAGGAATGATGGTGTGCGGCCGCGAAGTTACATCCCGCAATTCCACATCGGGCCGATCGGCGTCTGCGTCCAGCACGGGCCGAAGCTGCCGCCGTTCCACCGGCCACGATAGAAGCCGGGGCCGCCCCAACCGTAGCGCCATTCGCCGCCCGACCAGAAACGCCGGTTGCGGCTGAAATCTCTGCCGCCGTAGCGCGGCGCGCGGTCGCGCCACTCGCCGAGCGGCAGCGGCGCCCGGTAGCCGGGGAGAAAACCGTAAGGCCCGTTACGCGGCTGCGCCGGATAACTCGGATAGACGACCACGCGTGGTGTGTGCTTCCCGCTCAGCGGCTTGGCAACGGCCGTGGCCGGCAAGAGTAGCGATGCCGCAAGGACGGCGACCAGCACCTGTTTGAGAACTTGCATCACGTCGTTGTTGCGATTTTGTGCCAATCGGCCGGCGTCAGCAGTACCCACTCCTATAAACGGAAATGAGTCCGGAGCGCCAGGTTCGCCGATTGGGGCGTGGTTGCGCAATCACGGTGCGCTGCGCGACTCTTTGGTTTTGCCGATCGCCCGCGCCAGATGCGCGTCGCGGTCGTAGACGTCCTTGTAGTATCGCACATTGCCCTGTGCATCGGGCCACGCCGTGAAGTAGGCCAGATAGACCGGAATGTCGCCCGGCACCCGCACGGTTTGCGTCTCATCGGTCGCGATCTTCTTGTCGATCTCCGCCACACGCGTTCCGAGCAAGGCGGCCGCCATCTCGCGCGGATGCTCCAATCGCACGCAGCCGTGGCTCAATGCGCGCTGCTCGCGTGCGAACAGGTGCTTCTGGTTCGTGTCGTGCAGGTAGATGGCGTGCTTGTTGGGAAAATCGATCTTCAGGCGTCCGAGTGCGTTGCCGCGGCCCGGAGGCTGGCGCACGTCGATGCTGACTTGCTGCGCCGCAAATGCCGACCAGTCGACGGCGCTCGAGGCGACTTCGCGCCCCCGGCTGTTGCTGACCTCGTATCCGAGACGGTCGAGATACGACGGATCGCGCCACAGCTTCGGCAGCATCTCGTTGATGACGATCGAGCGCGGCACGTTCCAGTACGGATTGTAGGTGATCTCCTTGATGCGATCGGTGAAGAAATACGTCTGCGCGTTGCGCTTGCCGATGACGGCACGCATCGTCAGCGGCGCGCCCGCGCCGCTGACATAGGTGACTTCGAACGCCGGCTGGTTCAGGAACACGTAACGGGTGCCGAGCTGGCGCGGGAGCCAGCGCAGCTGCTCCAGCGCCAACCGCAGCTTCGTGGCTTTGCCCTGCGGGTCTTCGCCGCGCAGCCGCGCAAGCTCGGCGACGAGAGCTCGAAACTGGGAATTATCCGGGTTGCGGCCCTGCAGGTAAGCCGCCACATCGGACGACTGCGCGATCGTGGCGAGCGCGTCGATGAGATCGACGGTCTTGCGGGGGAGGTCGTGATAACCGGACACGCGGTTCGGATCGATTCGGCCGCGCGTTGCGTCGAGCACATAGGTCAGGACTTTCGCCGACAGCGCGAGCTCGAAGCGCAGCAGCTCGGACGGCCTGGCGCCGGGATCGGCGCTCTGCAGGTCGGGCATCGCCACACCATAGTCTGCCGGATCGAGCCCGACCGCGTCGCTCGCCGCTAGCGTGGCGATGGCCGCCT
>DATEKY010000231.1:0-2777 GCA_035277225.1 Xanthobacteraceae bacterium | reverse complement strand
AGCAGCGCGCGATCGGTGTCGTCCGGTGCGATCACGACGAACTTCGAGCGGTCGAAGCCGATATGGCGCTCGAGCAGCGGCAGCACGCCGCGGCCGATCGAGCCGAAGCCGATCATCACGATCGGGCCGGCAAAGCTGGCGTGCAACAGGTGAGCGTCGGTCGCGCGGGCAAGGACGTTCATGGTTTCAATCTCCGATCAGAGCGGCGTCAGGCGGCGAGTGCGACCGGCGCGCGGTTCGCGCCGGTGAGGAAGTCGGGCAGTCCTTTCGGCAAGCGGTCTCCGGTCGCGCGGATCAAACCGCGCGCGCCATCGAGCGCGCCCGCCTTCAGCTCGATCCCGAGCAGCCGTTCCGGCTCGAACGGGCCGGGCAGGCGCAACGAGCCGGTGTTGGCGGCCGAGAAGCCGAATCGGCCATAGTATGCCGCATCCCCGACCAGCAGGACTGCGCGATGGCCAAGGCGCCGCGCCTCGCGCAGCGCACGCTGCACCAGCGCCGCGCCGATGCCGCGGTTGCGGGCATCCGCCGCGACGGCGAGCGGACCGAGCAGCAGTGCAGGGCGGCCGAGACCGGCGCTGACGTTCCACAGCCGCGCGGTACCGACGAGGCGGCCGTTCTCGACCGCGACGAACGACAGTCCCTCCGCCGCGAAGCGGTCCTCGCGCAGGCGCTCGGACGGCTTGGCGAAGCGTGCGGGGCCGAAGGCGGCATCGAGCAACCGCTCGCGCGCCGCAATGTCGGTCGAGCGTTCGTTACGGATCGTCGTCATGGCCAACTCCTTCCCGCGCCCCTGCGGGCGCCATCAGTGCAAACGGTGATGGAAGGGGAGACGGCCGTGGCCGTCTCCCGGCGATGTCAGATGTGGACCGTCTTCAGCGGCGCGAAGCCGTTGAACGCCACGGCGGAGTAGGTCGCCGTATAGGCGCCGGTCCCTTCGATCAGCACCTTGTCGCCGATCTCCAGGCTCACCGGCAGCATGTACGGCTCCCGCTCGTACAGCACGTCGGCGCTGTCGCAGGTCGGGCCGGCGAGCACGCACGGCGCCGTTTCGTCGCGGTCGCGCGCCGTGCGGATCGGATAGCGGATCGACTCGTCCATCGTCTCGGCGAGCCCGCCGAACTTGCCGATGTCGAGATAGACCCAGCGCACGTCGTCCTCGGCGCTCTTGCGCGAGACCAGCACCACTTCCGCCTCGATCACGCCGGCATTGCCGACCATGCCGCGGCCCGGTTCGATGATCGTCTCCGGGATGCGGTTGCCGAAATGCTTGCGCAGCGCGCGGAAGATCGACGCGCCGTAGGTTTTCACCGCCGGCACGCTCTTCAGGTACTTGGTCGGGAACCCGCCGCCGAGGTTCACCATCGAGAGCGACATGCCGCGCTCGCCGCATTCGCGGAACACGGCGGCCGCCGAGGCGAGCGCACGGTCCCAGGCATGCGGATTGCGCTGCTGCGAGCCGACGTGGAACGAGACGCCGTAGGGCTCGAGGCCGAGCTTCAGGGCGTGCTCGAGCACGTCGACCGCCATCGCGGGCTCGCAGCCGAACTTGCGCGACAGCGGCCATTCGGCGCCGACGCAGTCCGACAGGATGCGGCAGAACACGCGCGAGCCGGGCGCGGCGCGCGCGATCTTCTCGACCTCGGCCTCGCAGTCGACCGCGAACAGGCGCACGCCGAGCGCGTAGGCGCGCGCGACGTCACGCTCCTTCTTGATCGTGTTGCCGAAGGAGATGCGGTCGGCGGTGGCACCCGCCGCGAGCGCCATCTCGATCTCCGCCACCGACGCCGTGTCGAAGCACGAGCCGAGCGAGGCGAGCAGCGACAGCACCTCGGGCGCCGGGTTTGCCTTCACGGCGTAGAACACGCGCGTGTCGGGCAAAGCCTTCGCGAAGGTCTGGTAGTTCTCGCGCACGACGTCGAGGTCGACGACGAGACGCGGCCCGTCGTCGGCGTTGCGGCGCAGGAAGTCGCGGATGCGCGCGGTCATTGGCGCTCTCCTTCACAAGGCCATGGGGGCGCGAAAGCGCCCGCAGTTGCGTTCGGGAAGCGCTTCAAGCGCGACCCGGCGGTGCTGCCTTGGATTGGAGCGGGATGAACCGTTCCGCACTGCCGGCAAGGACGAGAAGCCTCTTGGTGCCGGTCCTTTTCGGATCGGCGAGACCTAGAAGCCCGCTCCGTCGTTGCTTCAAGCCACGTCCCGCGCGGAGAGCGCGGTGTGCCGGTTTCGCTTCCGGCTGCCGGTCCAGTAGTGAGGAAGTAGAACCTTCCTCAGGCGGCTGTCCGGCCTCTTGTCCGGATACCTACCGACCGGCACGTGGCCACAGGCACGTGCGAGTTTGGGCGACGCGCGACATAGGAACAACGCGCGTCATAATCAAGCGAAAACTTCGCACGCGCGAAAGTTTTTCACCGACACGAGAAGAAAGGGAGGTCAGTTGCGCGTGACGAACGGCTCGATGCGCATGCCGTTGCGGATGAACGCGATCATCACGGCGATGCCGGCGAGGAAGAGCGCGCCCTGCGTGATGTGCATGCCGTAGGCGCCGAGGCCGACCAGATCGAACATCGACGAGAGGAAGAGGTTGTGCAGCGCCCAGCCGCCCGCGAAGGCGGCGCCGAACACTTCTGCGGCGATCAGGATCGCGGCCGAGAGCACGGTGGACACGTTGGTCCAGTTGATGCGGGTGCCGCGTCGGCTGTTGGTGGCGTCGAGCATGCGCGCAATCAATACGAAACAAGGGGCCGGATCAAGGCCGTTTGCCCGGCTGCGTTAACGCA
>DATEKY010000230.1:0-2586 GCA_035277225.1 Xanthobacteraceae bacterium | reverse complement strand
GGTCAATGCGGCGCTGATCGAATTCGCGTGCGAGCATCTTGCCGCGGCCGCATGAATTGAGGACGCTGGGCGTCCTGCCTGAAGCAAAAACAACCCGGAGAACCGCCGATGCCCTTCGCCACCACGCGCGACAATGTCCGCCTGCACTACGAGGAGGCGGGCAGCGGGACGCCGCTTCTGTTCGTGCACGAGTTCGCGGGCGACTGGCGCGCGTGGGAGCCGCAGATGCGCTACTTCGCGCGGCGCTATCGCTGCATCACCTATTCGGCGCGCGGCTATACGCCGTCCGACGTGCCGCCGACGCCGGACTCCTACGGCTACGAGAAATTCCGCGACGATATCGTGGCGATGCTCGATCACCTGAAGATCGAGAAGGCGCACATCGTCGGCCTGTCGATGGGCGGCTACGCGACCCTTTGCGCCGGCATCAAATATCCGCAGCGCGCGCTGTCGCTCACGCTCGCCGGCACCGGATCGGGCTCGGAACGCTGGCTGACGGATGAATTCCGCAAGGCCGCGGAGGCGACCGCGAAGGAGTACGACACGGTCGGCTCGTCGGGCGTTGCCAAGACCTACGGCATGGGCCCGGCGCGCGTGCCGTTCGAGGTGAAGGACCCGCGCGGCTACAAGGAATTCTACGATCAGTTCGCGAGCCACGACGCCAAGGGCGCCGCCAACACGCTGCGCGGCTATCAGATCAACCGGCCGCCGATCTATGACTTCGAAGCGGACATCCGGAAGATCGCGCTGCCGACCTTGATCATCTGCGGCGACGAGGACGATCCCTGCATCGAGCCGAGCGTGTACCTGAAGAAGCACATCGCGCGCTCCGGCCTCGCGATGTTCCCCAAGAGCGGCCACACCGTGAACATCGAGGAGCCGGCGCTGTTCAACCAGACGCTCGGCGACTTCCTCGCGCTGGTCGATGCCGGGCGCTGGGGTTCGCGTGATCCAAGGTCAATCCGGGCGGAGAAAAAGTAACCGCCTACTTCTGACACACCGGACAGAAGAAGGTCGACCGCGTGCCCTGCACGATCCGCCGGATCGTGCCTTTGCACTTCGGCGTCGGGCATTTCTCCCCGGCGCGGTCGTAGACGCGGAACGAGTGCTGGAAATAGCCGAGGTCGCCGTCGGTCTGGCGATGATCGCGCAGCGACGAGCCGCCAGCCTTGATCGCGTCGTTCAGCACCGCCTTGATGGCGTCCGCCAGCACGTTTGCGGAGGGGCGTGGCGCGCCGGACTTCAGCGCGACGGTCGAGGCCTGACGCCTGGGCGAAAGATGCGCGCGATGCAGTGCCTCGCACACATAGATGTTGCCCAGCCCCGCGACCACCTTCTGGTCCGACAGCGCGGCCTTGAGCGAGGTCTTCTTGCCGGCGCAAGCCTGCGCCAGCATCGCGCCGTCGAACGCATTGCCGAGCGGTTCGGGCCCGAGCGCCTCGATCATCGGGTCCTGGTTGAGTGCAACGCGCGCAATCAGCTTCATATAGCCGAAGCGGCGCGGATCGTTGAACGTCACGACCGCGCCGTTCGACATGTGGAACACGACATGATCATGCGCGGAGAGCTTGCCGCGCACGTGATGGAATTTGCCGGGCGCATTCTCGTCGCTGCCGTGCACGACGCGGAACGAGCCCGACATGCCGAGATGCATCAGCAGCACTTCGCCCGACGACAGATCGGCGAGCATGTACTTGGCGCGGCGACCGAGGCCGGTCACGGTCGTGCCCTCCAGCCGCTTGTTGAAATTCTGCGGAAACGGAAAGCGCAGGTCGGGCCGGCGCATCTCGACCCGCACGAAGCGCGCACCCTCCATCACGGGCTGCAGGCCGCGGCGCACGGTCTCGACTTCGGGAAGCTCGGGCATTCTGTCACGCGGCCGTTGCGGTCCGCTCTCCAAAGGTAATGCGATTGTTGAACGGATCGGTCACGGTCAGCTCGGTCATGCCCCACTCCTGCTCCATCAGGCCGGGGCGGTTATGCCGATAGTTCTTGTCGATCAGCTCGCGATGCAAGGCCCTGACGCCGGTCGTATACACATAGGCGAGCGCGCCCGGCGTGCAGTCGCCGTGGTGTTCGCTCAGATTGATCGCCAGGCTGCCGCGCGAGACCTGCATGAATACCGGGGCGTCGGGCGTGAAGCGGTGCTCCCACTCGACCTTGAAGCCGAGAAAGCCGAGATAGAACTCGCGCGCCTTCTCGAGCGAGAAGATGCGGAAAACCGGCACTGCGCGCTCGAACTCAAGAGCCATGGCGGACCTCCTTAACCACGAGCGTTCCCCCATGACGCCGTAAACGCGGCCTTTGTAGCGCCACCGCGGCCGGCACGCTATGTTAGTCCGATGCGCGACAATACCCATTTCGGCTTTCGCGAGGTGCCGCTGACCGAGAAGCAGGCGCTGGTCGACGACGTGTTCCACAAGGTGGCACAGCGCTACGACCTGATGAACGACCTGATGTCGGCCGGACTGCACCGCGCCTGGAAGGACGCGCTGGTCACCGCGATCAATCCGCCGAAATCCGAGCGCGACTTTGCGCTGCTCGACGTCGCGGGCGGCACCGGCGATATCTCGTTCCGCACGGTTC
>DATEKY010000229.1:0-9568 GCA_035277225.1 Xanthobacteraceae bacterium | reverse complement strand
AAGAACACGATGATCTTCGGATTGAGCAGGTTGACGCCGAGCCCGGTGAGGAACGCGCGCGTCAAGGTCGGCGGCGGGCCGGCGTCAGGCGACAGGCGGAGCACGGCGCCGTGGCGCAGCGAGACGAACGCAAGCCAGAGCAGATACGCGATGCCCGCGATCTTGAGCATGCCGAATGCGGTCGCGGACGCGGCGAGCAGCGCCGACAGCCCGAACGCCGCGAGCAGGCTGTGCAGCACCAAGCCCGCGGAGACGCCGAGCATCGAAGCAAAGCCGCGCGCCCGGCCGCCGGCCAATGTCTGCCCGAGGAACAGCGTCATGTCCGGCCCGGGCGTGATGATCAGCACGCAGGCGGCGAGCGTGTAGGCGGCGAGGACGTCGAGACCCGGCAGGAATGTCGCGCTCATGATCCGTGATCAGCGCCCGCCGCCGCTGTCGGTGATGTCGCACGGCAGGCGGCGGCCGTACCCTTCGTCGGTGACGCAGCCAAAGCTCGAGATCCAATAGCCCGGTTTCACCTCGATCATGCGCGCGGGTTGCTGGTGGAAGGCCGCGGCCGATGGCGCCGCCGCAACGGCAGCGCGCTTGCGCTTCGACTTGGCGTCGGCGGCGTCCGCCGCGACCGAGACGGCGAGCGCGGAGGCAAGAAACAGCAGCGTGGTCTTGCGGATCATGGGTTGTTCCTTCCCGGCCATTTAGCGCTTCATTAAGGTTAATGCCTGATGATCGCCCCGTGTTTTGTTGGGTAATGGGGCGTTGGTGCGATGCGTTCCTCAGTCGTTTTGGCCTTCGCGGGCCTTTCGCTGCTCGCGACCGCCGCTGCCGCCGGCGACCTGGACTCCGCCGTCCTGCGCGGCTCGCGTGCCTACGAGGCGACCCCAAGCTACCAAATCGGACCCGCCGCGCCGAGCTACGAATACGCGCCGCCGCCCGGCGCTGCCGTCATGGCTCCGGTCCCGGCCGCGCCCGGCTATGCGTTCGAGGTCGGCGCGCGCTACTGGTATTCGTCCGGCAGGCTCGCGAAAGACCTTTACGACGATCCGCGCTTCTCCAACGATATCGTGTCGCGCCTCACTTACGATGGCCTCGCGTCGCATTCGTTCGAAGCGTTCGGCAAGATCGCGCTGCCGAACAGCCTGTTCGTCAAGGGCTACGCGGGCATCTCAGGCCTCCAGAAGGGAAGCCTGAACGACGAGGATTTCCCGCCGCTGACCCTTCCGTATTCCAGCACGATGAGCAGCCAGAGCGGCGGACGGCTCGGCTACCTCACCGCCGACCTCGGCTACGGCTTCGCCGTCAATCCCGCCACCAACGTTTCGCTGTTCGCCGGCTACGCCTTTGTGGCCGAGAAGGTGAACGCGTACGGCTGCAATCAAATCGGCAGCAACCCGTTCATCTGCGTGCCGGTGATCGGCGCGGGCGTGCTCGCCATCACCGAGGATGCGCAGTGGCATGCCGCGCGGCTCGGCCTCGGCCTCGAGTTCAAGCCGATCGAGAAGCTCACGCTGTCGATGGAGGCCGCATGGCTTCCGTTCGTGCAGCTGCGCTCTCACGACACGCATTGGCTGCGGCTCGGCTCGACCTTCGGCAGCTTCGCCGGGCCGATCCCGCAGACCGGCGACGGCACCGGTTTCCAGCTCGAGGCGCTGCTGTCCTACCAGGTGTGGGACTGCTTCAGCCTCGGTCTCGGTGGCCGCTACTGGCGCTTCGACGCGCGCGGCTTCGGCGACCTCGAAGCAACCATCGTCGGCGCCACCAATCCGGTGCCGCAGCCGATGGAGTTCGTGTCCGAGCGCTACGGCGTGTTCCTGCAGGGCTCGTACAAGTTCAATTTGTAGAGCAACGAATCAAATCGTTGCGTGACGCAGCGCCTGCTCGAGCCGGTCGTTGCCCCAGAACAATTCGCCGCGCGCGATGAAGCTCGGCGCGCCGAAGATGCCGTATTGCTGCGCTTCCGCGGTGTTGTGGCGCAGCTTGCCCTTGATGTCGTCTGATCCGGCGCGCGCGAGCGCCGCCGCGCCGTCCTGTCCAAGCGCGTTGACGATCTCGCCGATCACCTGCGGGTCGCCGACCTGGTGGCTCTCCGCGAACTGCGCGCGATAGACGTTGCGCGAGAATTCCTCGCCCCAGCCGTCCTCCAGTCCTGCCACCGCGACGCGCGCCGCCAGCAACGTGTTCTGCGGAAACGGCTCGGGCAGACGGAACGTCAATCCGTTCGCCGCGGCCTCGCGCTCGCAGTCGCGCACCATGTAGCGGCCCTTGGCCGGATAGAGATTGAACGGCGAGGTGTCCCAGCCCTGCGCCTTGAAGATCGGTCCGAGCAGGAACGGCCGCCAGCGCACCGTGACGCCGGCCGCTTGCGCCAGCGGCGCGATGCGCATCGCCGCAAGGTAGGAATAGGTCGACGCGAATTCGTAGAAGAAATCGATCTCAGGCA
Source organism: Xanthobacteraceae bacterium (assembly GCA_035277225.1). Lineage (GTDB taxonomy): Bacteria > Pseudomonadota > Alphaproteobacteria > Rhizobiales > Xanthobacteraceae > PALSA-894. Next base: position 7,131 of record DATEKY010000229.1, on the reverse strand, counting down.
TGCGGCAGTTTAGCCGGCCGGCCGGATTCGCACAGGGCTTTCCCGCCACGCAGCGGTCCGATAGTGGTCACGCCATGAATCGGACCGGGCTTGTCGCCGCGCTTCTCATCGGGCTTTGCGTCGGCGTCGTGTTCGGCGTCTGGCCGCAGCTCGATATCGCGATCTCGCGGCTGTTCTTCGACGAGACGATGCGCGTCTTCCCCACCGTCTACAGCCTGGTCGCGCGGCACCTGCGCGAGGTGTTCAACTGGACCACGGCATTGCTCGTCGCGCCGGCCTTCATTGCGCTGATCGTGAAGGTCATCCTGCCGCGTCGGCGCATGCTGATCTCCGCGCGGGCCGCACTGTTTCTCATCGCGACGCTCGCGCTCGCGCCCGGCATCATGGCCAACATGATCCTGAAGGAGAACTGGAATCGCCCGCGGCCCAACGAGGTCACGCAGTTCTACGGGCCCGACACGTTCGTGCCGTGGTGGGACCCGCGCGGCACCTGCGAGAAGAACTGCTCGTTCGTGGCCGGCGAGGGCGCGGGCGCGTTCTGGGCCTTCGCGCCGGCGTCGCTCGCTCCGCCGGCCTGGCGCCCGCTCGCCTACGGCGGCGCGATCCTGTTCGGCCTCGCGGCCGGCGGTCTGCGATTGTCAGGCGGCGCGCATTTCTTCTCCGATGTGATGTTTTCCGGCGTCTTCACGTTCCTGATCGTCTGGCTGATGCATGGCCTGATCTACCGCTGGCCGCGTACGCGCATCACCGACGAGCAGGTCGAGGCCGCGATCGAGCGCGTCGCGCTGCCGCCACATCTGGCGCTGATGCGCCTGATCGGCCGGGAGCCGCGGTAACGCTTGCGCCGCCGCGCATTCCCCCTATAAATCCGGCGAATTCTCCAACAGGCTTCCGCGCATGGCACAGTCGAACGTGAAGAAGGTCGTGCTCGCCTATTCGGGCGGGCTCGACACCTCGATCATCCTGAAGTGGCTGCAGACTACCTACCGCTGCGAGGTCGTCACCTTCACGGCCGATCTCGGGCAGGGCGAGGAGCTTGAGCCGGCGCGCCGCAAGGCCGAGTTGCTCGGCATCAAGCCGGAGAACATCTTCATCGAGGACCTGCGCGAGGAGTTCGTGCGCGACTACGTCTTCCCGATGTTCCGCGCCAACACGGTCTACGAGGGCCAGTACCTGCTCGGCACTTCGATCGCGCGCCCGCTGATCGGCAAGAAGCAGATCGAGATCGCCGAGAAAGTCGGCGCCGACGCGGTCGCGCATGGCGCGACCGGCAAGGGCAACGATCAGGTCCGCTTCGAGCTGACCTATTACGCGCTCAAGCCCGACGTCACGGTGATCGCGCCGTGGCGCGAATGGGACCTCACTTCGCGCACCAGGCTGATCGAGTTCGCCGAGAAGAACCAGATCCCGATCGCCAAGGACAAGCGCGGCGATGCGCCATTCTCGGTCGACGCCAATTTGCTGCACGCCTCGTCCGAGGGGAAGGTTCTCGAAGACCCGGCGCAGGAGGTCCCCGACTACGTCTACTCGCGCACCGACGACCCCGAGAGCGCGCCGGACAGGCCGACCGTGATCACGGTCGATTTCGAGCGCGGCGATGCGGTCGCGATCGACGGCAAGAAGATGTCGCCCGCGACCTTGCTCACGAAGCTGAACGAGCTCGGCAAGCTGAACGGCATCGGCCGGCTCGACCTGGTCGAGAACCGCTTCGTCGGCATGAAGTCGCGCGGCATGTACGAGACGCCGGGCGGCACCATCCTGCTCGCGGCGCATCGCGGCATCGAGCAGATCACGCTCGATCGCGGCGCGGCGCACCTAAAGGACGAGCTGATGCCGAAATACGCCGAGCTGATCTACAACGGCTTCTGGTTCTCGCCCGAGCGCGAGATGCTGCAGGCCGCGATCGACCGCTCACAGGAGTTCGTCACCGGCCGGGTGCGGCTGAAGCTCTATCGCGGATCGGTCGCGGTGATCGGGCGCGAGAGCGCGTACTCGCTCTACGACCAAGACCTCGTGACCTTCGAGGAGGGCGCGGTCGCCTACGACCATCGCGATGCCGCGGGCTTCATCCGCCTCAACGCACTGCGGCTGCGCACGCTCGGGCAGCGCAAGAAGAAGCTCGGGCTGTAAACCTCGTCAACTCTTGGTTGGCCGATCTCCTTGGGTCAGGCGCGGAATCGCTCGCGCCGTCGCCACCGGTTGTGGTCGCGCGAAGTTGCAATCCGCCGCGTTAGCCGGACATTCACCACCCGACCACGCGCGCGGATCAAGACGGCGCTCCGCGTGTTAAGCACGCGGCATCGGAGGCGGCGCACGGAAATGCAGAATGGGCGGAGCGCGAGCGAGCAAGAGCACGAACTCGCGATCGAGGTCGCGGCGCTGCGGCTGATCGTGCGCAGCGTCGTCGCGCAGATGCTCGTTCTCAGCCCCGCTCCGATGTCCGAGACCCTCAAGGCGTTCGAGGATGCGGCGCGGAAGATGTCGCCCGACGAAATCCCGATCGCGGACCTCGATCCGGAACTGCACCGCCGCGCCGCGGCCCTTGCGCGGAAGCGGGCGAGTGACTTCGTCCGCGACATCGGCAAGCTGGTGGCGCGCCGCCGCCGCACCCAGGCGGCATAAACCGGCCGCGCACGGCATCCCGATACCCTGCCGCGCATCGGTGACGATTTTCAGCACAACCTTCAGATTTCGGTAACCACCTCAGGTTCACACCGTATTTTAACGGATGTCCAAGAGGATGCGCCATTCTAGGGCGCACGTCGGCGGCGCTTCTTCGCTTGCGAAGCGCAGAGTGTGGACAGCATGGTTTCTTGGCTGCGCAACTTGTTTCGGCCGCTCGACAGCGGCGAGGATGTCACGCTCGCGCCGCTCGAGGTCGCGCACCCGGCTGCACCTTGCGCCTTCGTCGTCGATGACGAGGAAGGGATCTGCAAGCTGATAGCGATGACGCTGACGACCATGGGCGTCACGTCGGAGAAATTCCACACCGCGCCCGAAGCGGTCGCGGCGCTGGACACCGGGTTGCCGTCGATCATTTTCCTCGACGTTGCGCTCAAGAAATCCGACGCGATCGACGTCATCCGCGGTCTTGGCGAGCGCAGCTATCGCGGCATCGTTCAACTGATGAGCGGAAGCAATGTCGAGCTGCTGGAGGACGTGCGCCGGATCGGCGCGCGCCACGGGCTCACCATGCGGCCGCCGCTGACGAAGCCCTTTCGCGCCGAGTCGATCCGCCACATCGTCAGGGAAGCGAATCTGGCCGACAGTCCGCTGGCGGTCGTCGGGCTCGACGAGGCGCTCGCCAAGGGCTGGCTCGAGCTGTGGTATCAGCCGAAGGTCGACCTCCGCACCAAGACGCTGTGCGGCGCCGAAGGACTGGTCCGCTGCCGCCATCCGGTGCAGGGCATCCTCTCTCCGGCCAGCTTCCTGCCCGGCGCGCTCGAGAGCAGCCACGCGGCGCTCACCGAGCAGGTGATCGCGACCGCGCTGCGCGATTGGGACGACTTCGCCGCGACCGGCGTGCGGCTGCACACTGCCGTCAACACCTCGATCGGCGCGCTCGCCAATCTCAGTCTGCCGGCGCTGATCCGCGAGCATCGTTCCAACAGCCCCGACTGGCCCGGCCTCATCCTCGAAGTGACCGAGAGCGAGGTGATCAAGGACGGCGCGCTGATGCACGAGATTGCAACGCAGCTCCGCATCTACGGCATATCGTTCGCGATCGACGATTTTGGCGAGGGCTTTTCGTCTTTCGCGCGCCTGCGCGACCTGCCGTTCGCGGAACTCAAGCTCGACCAGAGCTTCGTCAAAGGCTGCGGCACCGACGAGCGGAATGCCGGAATCTGCCAGACGATCATCAGCCTGGCGCACAACTTCGGCGCGCTCGCGGTCGCCGAAGGCATCGAAAATGCCGCCGACCTGCAGGCGGTGCACCGGATGGAGTGCGACATCGGGCAGGGTTTCCTGCTCGGGCGTCCGATGCCGAAGGCGAATTTCATCACGCTTCTGCAGCAGCGCGTTCTGGACAAACAGGTCTCCTGAAGTTCCGGCGGCTCTCGTAACGGAAGCGCTTGACGCTGGCGAAGCCGGCGGCAATCCTTTGCTGCAAGGCGATTGCGGGAGATCGCAGCTAGCATCGGAGCGAAGCGATGAACGATCAGCGCGAGGCGCGCTCGGTCGGCGACGGCACTCTCGCGCAGACCCGCGACGATCGTTTCACCGCGCCCGCACTTGCGCCCGCACCTGGGCCCGACGCGGTCCTCGCGAGCATTTCCGACGGCATCATCGCGGTCGATAACGACTGGCGCATCGTCTACCTCAACCCCGCAGCCGAGCGCTTGTGGGGCCGCGAGGCGCGCGCCGTCGTCGGCAAGACGATTCACGAGACGCTCGATATCGGCGCGGACAATCCGTTTCGCCTGGTCTACACCGCATCGAAGGCCAACAACGAAGGCGTCGCCTTCTCCGGCTACTCGGAGCTGTTCGCCGCCTGGATCGACGTGCGCGGCTATCCGCACCCCGGCGGCTATACCATCCTGTTCCGCCCGACGAACCGAGACGGCAGCCGCGCCGGTGCCATTCTCGAAAGCGAGCGCGAACGGGACACCACCCGCTCGATCAATCAGCGCATTTTCGATACCTCGCTCGATCTCATCCTCGTGGTGGACCGGCGCGGCACTTTCCTGCGCGTCAGCCCGAGCTCGCAAACCATTCTCGGGTATGCGCCGCAGGAATTGATCGGTCACAGCGCGACGGAAATCATTCTCCCGGCGGATCTCGACGCCACGCGCGAGCAAATGCGGCTCGCGCGTCGCGGCCGGATACCGCGCAATTTCGAATGCCGCTACCTGCACAAGTCCGGCAAGACGGTGCCGATCGCCTGGACCGGAATCTGGTCCGAGTCCGATGGACAATATTTCTTCATCGGCCGCGACATGACCGACCGCATCACGCTGGAGAGCCAGTTGCGGCAGGCGCAGAAAATGGAAGCAATCGGGCAGCTGACCGGCGGTGTCGCGCACGACTTCAACAATCTGCTGACCGTCATCATCGGCATGTCCGAGCTCTTGGCGGATTCGGTCAGTCGGGATGCGGAGCTCGCGCCCATCGTCCAGGCGATCGACGAGGCGGCCTCGCGTGGCGCGCAGCTCACCCAGCGCATGCTGGCCTTCGCGCGCAAGCAGCCGCTGCAGGCGCGCAACGTCGATCTCAACGACACTGTCGCGCGCGCCGCCGCCATGCTGCAGCGGACCATCGGCGAAGACATCGCCGTCAAGCTCTCGCCCGGCGCGGGCCTGTGGCCGGCGCTGGTCGACCCCTCGCAGATCGAGGACGTGATCCTTAATCTCGCGGTCAATGCGCGCGACGCGATGCCGAATGGCGGCCAGCTCGTGATCGAGACGGCCAACACGCATCTCGACGAGCAGTACGCGGCGCAGAACGTCGAGGTGACGCCCGGCGACTACGTTCTGGTCAACGTCACCGATTCGGGCATCGGCATGTCGCCCGAGGTGGTGGAGCGGGTGTTCGAGCCGTTTTTCACCACCAAGGAGGTCGGCCGCGGCACCGGGCTGGGCTTAAGCATGGTGTACGGCTTCGTGAAGCAGTCGCGTGGCCATGTGAAGATCTACAGCGAGCTCGGCCACGGGACGTCGATCAAGCTCTATTTGCCGCGCGCCGACGCGGCGGTGGCGGCCGCCGATGAGGCGGACGGGCGCGCGTCTGCGGCTCCCGGCGGCAGCGAGACGATCCTGGTGGTCGAGGACAGTGCGACGGTGCGCGGCGTCGCGGTCGGGATGCTGCGCGGGCTCGGCTATAGCGTGCTGGAGGCCGAAGACGGTCACGCGGCGCTTGCGATCCTCAAGCAGCCGGCCGCGATCGATCTGCTGTTCACCGACCTGATCATGCCGAACGGGATCAACGGGCAGGAGCTGCTGCGCCAAGCGCGCGCGTTGCGCCCGGGCCTGCGGGCGATGTTCACCTCCGGTTATTCCGAGCAGTTCCTGAGGGACCGCAACTCCGCCGAGGCTGATGTGCCGTTGCTCAACAAGCCGTATCGCCGCCACGCGCTCGCCGAAGCGGTGCGCGGCGTGCTCGACGCGCCGACCTAGCACCCTGTCATTCCGGTCGAGCGAAGGGCCGGAATCCATCATCACGGGCGCGGCGCTTGGCGCCGCCCCGGAATGCCAGCGACATCACTGCTGATTCTGTCCGGTGAGCAGCGGCGTGATACGCCGCGCGGTGACGCGGCGGTTCTGCCGCTCGGCCGCCTGCGTCGGGATCTTGAGATACTGCTCGCCGTAACCTTGCGTGGTGAGATTTTCGGCCGGCACCTGGAACTGCTGCGTGAGCGCGACCGCGACCGACTCGGCGCGGCGATCCGACAGCGACAAATTGTCGATGTCCGAGCCGACCGCGTCGGTGTGGCCCTCGATCAGGAACACCTCGGCCGGGTTGCGCTGCACCGCCTGCAGGATCCCCTGCGCGATCGGCGCCAGCCGATTCATCTGGTCCGGCGTCAGCTCCCACGATCCGCTTTCGAAGTTCACGGTATCGAGGTCGACGCGCGGCATGCGCTCGCGCAGGCGCGGGCTGTAGCGCACCTCGTCGAGCGTGTAGCGCCGGTCGATGCGGTCGACCGGCGGCGCGACCAGCGCCGCATAGATGTCGGCGGGACCCGCGCGCTCGGCTTCCACGATGTAGCGCTCGCGCGGAATGCGGATCACCGGCGGCGGCAGGTCGACGTAGTAGCCGGCGGTCGCCGGTCCTTGATAATGGTTGTCGATGATAACGACCTCGCGCCCGTCGCCGAGGCGGCGCGAACGGCGGATCAGGCGGCCGTTCTCGTCCACCACCGACACGATCCGCGTGCCGTCGGGACGCTCGACGATCGTCACGGTCTCGTTGCCGCGCCGCTCGGTGCGCACGTCGCGCGCGGTCCAGCGGAAGCGCTCCGACTCGTCATGCCGGATGATGCTGCGGCCGCCTTCCTGGATGATGACGCGGCCGGGCTCGCGAATGACGGTGCGGTCGCCTTCGCGCACTTCGCGCCGCTCGCCGCGCACCTGGTCGAGGCGCTGCGCGTTCGCCTGCGGCGCAGGCGCGAGCGGACCCGGCAAGGCAGCAGCG
>DATEKY010000228.1:0-2132 GCA_035277225.1 Xanthobacteraceae bacterium | reverse complement strand
GATCAGCCGCTCGTCGGATGGGGTCATGGAGGAAGTGTAGACTCAAGAAGTAAACGGCCGTCCACACCAGACCTCATCCTGAGGAGGCCATGACGCACCAGCGTCGTGGCCGTCTCGAAGGATGGCAAATCGCACCGCCGCTGCCTCTGGCCATCCTTCGAGACGCCGTGCTGCGCACGGCTCCTCAGGATGAGGTCTGGCGTTAGTTCGGCTTGGTCAGCTTCTGCGGCGGGATCGTGATGGTCATCTCGCGCTGCTTCGGCTGCACGAAATTGGCGAGCGCGAACATCGCGCCGTAGGCCATGCCGCCCAGAAGTCCGAGGACCATGATGAGACGGATCAAGCTCGGCATCGGCGCAACTCTAAAGGCGGGAGCGAATCTGTCGCCTTCCGCAGCCAAATATACCGTCATTCCCGCCGGGTCGGATGATGCCGGCGAAGCACTAACCAACACTTTCCACCGGAACTGGCAAGGGGCGCGTGAGCGCGGTATATCGGCCACGGTGAACCGTGGCGATTCCGCCCGCACCGCAAACTGGAACGCCGATGGAGATGGCCGAGGATCCGGTTCCGCAGCAGGGCGCGCTTCTGGCGGCGCTCGGGCGGCGCTCGATCGTGCTCATCGGCATGATGGGAGCGGGCAAGTCCTCGATCGGCCGGCGGCTGGCGCAGCGGCTCGCCCTGCCGTTCGTCGACGCCGATACCGAGATCGAGGCGGCCCATGCCGGGGTCACCATCGCGGAGATCTTCGCCTCCTATGGCGAGGCGTATTTCCGCTCCGGCGAGCAGCGGGTGATCGCGCGCCTGCTCGATAGCGGCCCGCAGGTGCTGGCGACCGGCGGCGGCGCCTACATGAACGCGGAGACGCGCGCCGCCATCGCGCAGAAGGGTATCTCGATCTGGCTCAAGGCCGACTTCGAGGTGCTGATGAAGCGGGTGAAGCGCCGCTCGACCGCCGACCGCCCGATGCTGCAGGGCGACCCGGCGCAGCGCATCCGCCACCTGATGGACGAACGCTATCCGGTCTATGCGCAGGCCGACATGACGGTGATGTCGCGCGACGTCGCGCACGAGACCATCGTCAACGAGATCATAGCGGAACTTGCCGCACGGCTTGGGATCGCGCGACCATCCGATGAGGCTGCCGAATGATGACCGCCGCGTTGCGCCCCGCCGAACCGACGATCGTGAACGTCGGGCTCGGCAGCCGCGCCTATGACATCGTGATCGGCCGCGGCGTCGCCGCATCGCTTGGGGCCCGCATCGCCGCGCTCAAGCCGGGCGCGCGGCTTGCCATCGTCACCGACGAGAACGTCGCGCGCGTGCATCTCGATTCGTTCGAGGCGCAACTCTCCGCCGCCGGAATGACGGCGTCGCGCGTCATCGTCCCGCCGGGCGAGGGCTCGAAGAGCTTCGCCTCGTTTGAGCGCGTCTGCGATGCGCTGATCGCCGCAAAGATAGAGCGTAATGATCTGATCGTCGCGTTCGGCGGCGGCGTGGTCGGCGACCTCGCCGGCTACGCTGCGGCGAGCGTGCGGCGCGGTCTCGATTTCGTGCAGGTGCCGACCACCTTGCTGGCGCAGGTCGATTCGTCCGTGGGCGGCAAGACCGGCATCAACTCGCGCTACGGCAAGAATCTGGTCGGCGCATTCCATCAGCCGATCCTGGTGCTGGCCGACACCGCGCTGCTCGACACGCTGCCGCAGCGCGACTTCCGCGCCGGCTACGCCGAGCTCGCCAAGTTCGGCCTGCTCGGCGACGCCGGCTTCTTTGCCTGGCTCGAGGCCAACTGGCAGGACGCCTTCGCGGGCGGACCCGCGCGCGAACACGCCATCGCGATTGCGTGCCGCGGCAAGGCGGGAATCGTGGCGCGCGACGAGCGCGAGACCGGCGAGCGCGCGCTGCTCAATCTCGGCCACACCTTCGGGCACGCGTTCGAGGCGGCGGCTGGATTTTCCGACAGACTGCTGCACGGCGAGGCGATCTCGCTCGGCATTGTGTGCGCGTTCGAGTTCTCCACCCGCCTCGGCCTGCTGCCGGGAAACGAGGCCGGCCGCGTCGCCCATCACCTCGCCGCCGTCGGTCTGCCGACCGGCATCCGCGACGTGCCCGCGCTGCAAACCAATGCCGAC
>DATEKY010000227.1:0-2771 GCA_035277225.1 Xanthobacteraceae bacterium | reverse complement strand
CCCGGCTCGACCGCCATCAGCTCCATCAGCCGCTCGGCCGCGCCCGAGGCTTGCGACAGCTCGCCCCAGACTTCGCTCAATTGCCCCAATCCGCTCGCCGCGAACACCGCATAGAGGATGAACTGTCCGAGCGTGCCCGGCGTGGTGCGACCGGCAAGCACGTCCTGCGCGCCGACCCAGAGCACGATCACGACGCTGCCGAACACCAGGAAGATGATGATCGCGGTAAGCAGCGCGCGGGCGCGTGTCGAGTCGCGCGCCGCGACGTAGGCCCGCTCGACCGCCGCGCCGAAGCGCGACTGCGCCAGCCGCTCGTTGGTGAACGCCTGCAGGGTGCGGATCGCACCAATGAGCTCGGCCGCGTAGGCGGACGCGTCGGCGAGCGTGTCTTGCGCGCTGCGCGAACGTCGCCGCACCAGCCGCCCGAACGCGACCAGCGGCAGCACGATGATCGGAATCGCGAGGATCACGAAGAACGACAGCCGCGGGCTGGTCACCGCCATCATGATCGAGGAGCCGACGAACAGCACGATGTTGCGCAACGCGACCGACACCGAGGAGCCGACCGCGCTCTTGATCTGCGTCGTGTCGGCGGTGAGCCGCGAGGTGAGCTCGCCGGTCTTGGCGGTGTCGAAGAAGGCGGGGGCGAGCGCGGTCAGATGCGCAAACACCGCCGCGCGCAGGTCGGCGACGACACGCTCGCCGATGTTGGTGACGAGGTAGTAGCGCGTCGCGCTTGCGATCGCGAGCACCGCGGCGACCGCGATCATCACGGCGAAATACTGGTCGATCAGCCCGATGCGCTCGGCCGAGAAGCCGAAGTCGATCATGCGGCGCACCGCGAGCGGCACCACCAGGGTCGCCGCCGCAGCGATCAGCAGCGCAACCAGCGCGGCCGCCACCTGCCCGCGGTAGCGCATCACATAGGGCAGGAGCGCGAGCAGCGGCCGCACGCGCAGCCGGCGTGACGGCGACGCTGCCTCTGCGACAGCGGGCTGTACCTCCACCGGGCTGGTCATGTCATTCATCGGCGTTGAGATTGCACAGGCCCTGTCCCCTGACAATTACGCCTGGCGGCGAACCTTGCCCGATCCGGCCGCCTGCGCTATAGACCCGCAACTTCCGAACATTCGCGCACGAAAAGCGCAGGAAAATCAACGATGAAAGCCGATATCCATCCCGACTACCACACCGTCACGGTCAAGATGACCGACGGCACCGAGTTCACCACCCGCACCACCTGGGGCAAGAAGGGCGACACGCTCGCGCTCGACATCGACCCGAAGTCGCACCCGGCCTGGACCGGCGGCCAGCAGAACCTGCTCGACCGCGGCGGGCGCGTCTCGCGCTTCCAGAAGAAGTTCGCCGGCATCGGCGCGACCAAGAAGTAAGCGGCGCGACAGCCTGCTGCATCAACGGCCCGCCCTGCGGGCCGTTTGTTTTTTCCTTGTAGCCCGCCTGGAGCGCAGCGGAATGCGGGTCCCGGATTTCGCTTCGCTTCATCCGGGCTACGAAACTACAAAGTCACTTCAAGAACTCCGGCGAGATCAGCTTCGGCAGGAGCAGCGACACCTCCGGCCACACGATCACCAGCGCCAGCACCATCAGCATCGGCACCAGCATGATCGCGGTGTCCTTGATGGCGTCGCGGATGCGAATCCCGGCGACCGCGCAGGAGATCATCAGGCACAGCCCATAGGGCGGCGTGACCAGCCCGAACGCCAGCGACACGATCCCGATCATGGCGAAATGCACCGGGTCCATCTGCACCGCCTTGGCGAGCGGTTCGAGGATCGGCGCACAGATGATGATCGCCGGGATCGCGTCGAGGAAGCAGCCGACCACCAGGAACACGAAGGCGATGAAGAAGCCGGTGGCGGCGAAGCCCATGCCCCAGGCGCTGACGCCGGTCAGGATCGCTTCCGGGATCTTGTAGTAGGCGAGCAGCCAGCCGAACGCGCTGGCGGTGCCCACGCAGAACAGCGCGATGCCGGCGAGCTTGCCGGTGTCGAGCAGCGCCGCGTAGAGGCCCTTCAGGTCCATCTCGCGGTAGACGAACAGCGACAGCACCGCCGCGTAGAGCACCGCGATGCAGGCCGACTCGGTCGCCGTGAACCACCCGAAGATCTTGCCACCGATGATGATGCCCGGCGTCATCAGCGCCGGCACCGCGATCCATGTCGCGCACAGCAGTGCGCGCCAGGTCTCGCGCGGATAGGTCGGATAGCCGCGCGCCTTGGCATAGGCATGCACGGTCGCCATCTGGGCGAAGCCGATCAGCAGCCCCGGAATGATTCCGGCGAGGAACAGCGCGCCGATCGAGACGGTGAGGATACCGCCCCACACGATCATCAGGATCGACGGCGGGATGATGACGGCGAGCACCGCAGACACCGCCGTGATGGCGACCGAGAACGAAAGGTCGTAGCCCTCTTTAGTCTGCGCATCGATGAAGATCTTCGACTGGCTCGCCGCATCCGCCGTGGACGAGCCGGAAATGCCGGCGAAGAAGATCGACAGCACCACGTTGATCTGCGCGAGCCCACCGGGGAAATGTCCGACCATCGCCCGCGAGAGCTTCAGCAGCCGGTCGGTGGTGCCGCCGATGTTCATCAGGTTCGCGGTGAGCAGGAAAAACGGCACCGCCAGCAGGATGAAGGAATTGTAGGCGTTGAACGTCTCCTGCACGAGATTCATCGTGTCGAGACGCGGCTCGATCGCCAGGATCGGCAGGCAGGCGAGCGCCAGCGCGAACGCGACCGGCACCCGCA
>DATEKY010000226.1:0-2930 GCA_035277225.1 Xanthobacteraceae bacterium | reverse complement strand
GCCGTTCGAAATGCGCCAGTGCGGTCGCGGGGTCGGCGAAGCCGGGTTCGGTCACGAGGCTGGGCATCGATGAGCTCCCTTGGGTCTGAGTGTCGCAGGCACCTTGATGCGGCGCGCTGAAGTTTTGAATTGGCCGGAATGACAAAGTCCGGCAATATCCGGCCATGTCGAAAGCCCCGCCCCTCGTGGTCGCGCTCGCCTCCGACCGGCTGGCGATGTTCGAGTTCGGCATTACGGCCGAGTTCTTCGCGCTCGCCCGGCCGGAGCTTGATTTCGTGCCCTATCGCTTCGCGGTGGCGGCAGCCGATCCGCCGCCGCTACGCGGTCTCGGCGGCATCCGGGTCGACGTCGACGGCGGGCTCGACCTGCTGCGCGAGGCAAGCCTGATCGTGGTGCCGGGCTGGCGCGATCTCGACGAGACGCCGCGCCCCCAAATCACGACCGCGCTGCGTGAGGCGGTCGAACACGGCGCACGCGTCGCCTCGATCTGCTCCGGCGCGTTCCTGCTCGCGCATGCCGGCCTGCTCGACGGGCGCCGCGCCACCACGCACTGGCGCCACACCGAACGGCTCGCGCGGTTGTTCCCGAAGGTGCGCGTCGAGCCCGACGTGCTCTATGTCGACGAAGGCAACGTGTTGACCTCGGCGGGCTCGGCGGCGGGAATCGATCTGCTGCTGCATCTGGTGCGCAAGGACTACGGCGCGCACGTCGCCAACACGTTCGCGCGCCGCATGGTGGTGCCGCCGCATCGCGACGGCGGGCAGTCGCAATTCGTCGTGCAGCCGATCGCGGTGCGCACCAACGACCGCATCGCGAGCGTCGCCGACTGGATGGCCGGCAATCTCGACGCGGCGATCACCGTCGAGGCGCTGGCCGATCGCGCCGCGATGAGCGTGCGCACCTTCACGCGCCGCTTCCACGCCGCGACCGGCACCGCCCCGATCGAGTGGCTGATCCGGCTGCGCGTGCGCCGCGCGCAGGATTTATTGGAAACCACCGACGCATCGATCGATCATGTCGCCGAGGCGGCCGGCTTCGGCGCGCCGGAAACGCTGCGCCATCATTTCCGCCGCGTGGTCGGCACGAGCCCGTCGGCATGGCGCGGTTCGTTTCGCGGCAAGGCAAATGCACGAAACAAAACCGGCGCCACAAGGGCGCCGGTTCAAATCAGCCTGTCCTGAGGCGATCAGGAGCTCGCGTTGAGCACCGTCACCGAGCGGCGGTTCTGCGACCAGCACGAGATGTCGTTACACACCGCTACCGGACGCTCCTTGCCGTAGGAGATCGTGCGCATGCGGTTGGCCTCGACGCCGCGCGAAGTCAGATAGTCGCGCACCGCCTGCGCGCGCCGCGCACCGAGCGCGATGTTGTACTCGCGCGTGCCGCGCTCGTCGGCATGGCCCTCGACCGTGAAGGCGTAGCGGTTGTAGCGGCCGAGCCACTGCGCCTGCTTGTCGAGCGTCGCGATCGACTGCGGGGTGAGCTCCGAGCTGTCCGACTCGAAGAACACGCGGTCGCCGACGTTGACCACGAAGTCCTGCGCGCTGCCGGGCGCCGCGCTGCCGGCAAGGCCCGCGTTCGCGCCCTGCATCTGGTTCGGGTTGGTGGAGCAGGCGGCGAGAGCAAGACCCGCGACAATCATCGCGGCAAACTTCACGGCGCGCATAAGACTCATGTTGATCATTCCCGTGCCTCCTTCATCACACTACCGGGGCATGCCTGCACTCTGGTCTACCGGTCGTTCGTTAAGCGAACGTTCCATCAACCTTGATGAGCCCTTGCACCGGTCCCCTAAACACGACCACGTCGCGTAAACCCGATGGAATGGTTAATGCGGTATGAACGCGGCGGGAAAGCGGCGAGCTTAAGTTCCGGTTCCGCCATCGCTTTTGCCCCGCCACCGGTCAGCGCAGCAGCGGCGACCAGGCCGGGTCCGACGCGAAGCTCGGCGTCGGGATTCTCTGCTCGTTGCGGCCGGTGACGTCGATCGTATAGAGCGACGGCCCGCCGCCCTGGTCGCGGAAGAACATGAGCACGCGCCCGTTCGGCGCGAAGGTCGGGCCCTCGTTGTGGTAGCCCGAGGTGAGCAGCCGTTCGCCCGAGCCGTCCGGCTGCATGATGCCGATCGCGAACTGACCGCCGCCCTGCTTGGTGAAGGCGATGAAGTCGCCGCGCGGCGACCACACCGGCGTCGAGTACGAGCCTTCGCCGAAGCTGACGCGCTGCGCCCCGCCGCCCCCCGCGCCCATCACGTAGATCTGCGGCCGCCCGCCGCGATCCGACTCGAAACAGATGCGCGCGCCGTCCGGCGAATAGGACGGCGCCGTGTCGATCGCCGCCGTGTCGGTCAGCCTCGTGGTGCGCTTCGACTGCAGGTCCATCACGAAGATATTGGAGTTCGCGCCCTGCTGCAGGCTCATGATCACCTGCTGGCCGGTCGGCGAGAAACGCGGGCTGAACGTCATGCCGGGGAAATTCCCGACGATCTCGCGCTGACCGGTTTCGATGTTGAGCAAAAAGACGCGCGGATCGCCCTGTCCGTAGGACATGTAGGTGATCTCCTGCGTCGACGGCGAGAAGCGCGGCGTCAGCACCAGGTCCTCGCCGCGCGTCAGGTAGCGGACGTTGGCGCCATCCTGGTCCATGATCGCGAGGCGCTTGACCCGGCGCTCCTTCGGCCCGGTCTCGTCGATGAACACGATGCGGGTATCGAAATAGCCCTTCTCGCCGGCGAGGCGCTCATAGACCTGGTCCGACACGATGTGCGCGATGCGCCGCCAGTTGTCCGGTGCGGTGAAGTACTGCTGGCCGTTGAGCTGCTGGCCGGAGGTCACGTCCCACAGCCGGAACTCGACCTTGAGCCGTCCGTCGGGCTGGCGCGTGACGCGGCCGGTGACCAGCGCCTGCGCGTTGATCGCCTTCCAGTCGGG
>DATEKY010000225.1:0-2582 GCA_035277225.1 Xanthobacteraceae bacterium | reverse complement strand
TGGGTGAACACCTTGCGCTCCTCCTTGCCCGGCAGATACGGGCAGGGCGAGGGCGCGGTCAGGTAGAACTGGGGCGTATCGCGCGAGTGGGCCGTCACGGCATTCTAGTCCGGTGGCGCTGAGTCAACGCTCAGCATCGCTTGGCGCGGCGCGTCCGTCAAAGGGTGGCGCAACGTCATTGCCTCTGTCGCAAGGGTTGTGAGCGGAATTGGGGCAGCGGAGCGACGCGCCCGAGCGGTTCGCGTATCTTGGCCAGCATGCCGGGGAGTCGGTTCGCGGTCCTGCTGATGGCGCTCGCCTGCGCGGCGTGCGGACGCGTGACCGATTCCGAGCAGCTCCGCCTCTGCCGCGCGCTGCTGCCCGTGCTGCATGCGGAGGGCACCGAGTTCCGCGAGATCCGCGTCGCGCCGGCGGCCCTGGGCAGGAGCGGCGTGCGCATCGACTATGCGGCGCGCGAGCCGGGCCAAGAATCGGGAAAGGAATCGGGAAAGGAATCGGGACAGGAATCGCGCGAGGCGCGACGACGCACCTATGGCCTGACCTGCGGGTTCGGCGGCACCACCTTCGAGCGCGACCGGCTCGACCTTGTGGCGGTCGAGGTCGACGGCAAGCCGATCGGGGAGGGGCGGCTCACCTTCCTGCGGCGCTTCCTCGCCGAGGCCGGACCCTCCGAGACGGCGGCGCCGCCTCAACACTCACCCGAATTGTCCGCCGCTGCGGCCTACGCCTTGCAACAGCTCATCAATGCGCTCGCGCTCGCAGCGGTCTATGCGCTGCTCGCGACCGCCTACTCGCTGATCTACGGGCTGATCGGGCGGATCAATTTGGCGTTCGGCGAGATCGCGGTGCTCGGCGCCTACGGGGCGATCGGCGGCGTTGCGGCAACGGTCGCGCTCGGCATCGCCGATCCGATCGCCGGCCTGGCGCTTGCGCTCGCCATCGCCGCCGCGCTGGCGGGGGGCTGGAGCCTGCTGGTCGGGCGCGTGGTCGTGGCGCCGCTGCATGCGCGCCATCGGCTCGGCCAGCCCATTCTCATCGCGACCGCCGCGGTGGCGCTCAGCCTGAGCGAGTTCATGCGCCTCACGCAAGGGGCGCGCGAGCGCTGGGCGCCGCCTGTGTTCAACCAGCCGCTGGTGCTGGCGAGCGCGGAGAATTTCGCCGTGACCGTGACGCCGATGCAGATCGCGGTCGCACTGCTCGGTCTCGCGGCGGCGGGCGCCGTGCTGGTCCTGCTCGGCCGCACCCGCTTCGGACGCGCGTGGCGCGCCTTCGCGGACGACCCCGGCACCGCCGCGCTGCTCGGAGTCAACGGCGAGCGGCTGTTCGCCATGACGTTCCTGCTCGCGGGACTGCTCGCGGGGCTCGCGGGCTGGATCGTCGCGGCGCATTACGGCAACGTCTCGTTCTCGATGGGCGCGATGCTCGGGCTGAAAGCGCTGATCGCCGCCGTGGTCGGCGGCATCGGCTCGGTGCCCGGCGCGTTCCTCGGCGGCGTCTGCGTCGCCTTGATCGAGACCGGCTGGTCGGCCTATTTCGACATCGAGGCGCGCGACATCGTGCTGTTCTCGCTGCTGATCGTGGTGTTCGTGCTGCGTCCGGGCGGACTGCTCGGCTTCACCGGCCCGACGCCGAGGGATGTGTGAGTGCTGTCAGCCCGGCGCAAGGCCGTTTTTCGTTCGGCTTACGCGCTGATTGTGCCGTATGCCGTCGCACCCTGCATCAATGCGCCACGGCTTCCATGATCTCTCTTGGTTTGCGCTTGATCGCGAGCAGATAGGCCGCTGCGGGCGCATCGGGCTGGCGGCGGCCCTGTTCCCAGTTCTTCAGCGTCGCTAGCGGAATGCGATAGGCCGTGGAGAACCGGTTCTGCGACATACGCAGGCTGCGTCGAATTGCTTTCACGTCCGGTATCTCAACCACCGTCACTCGCAGGCCGCGCACCTTGCCTCCTCGCGCATGTGTCGCCGCCTGTGACAGGCTGGCAAGCAGCTCTTTTGCGAACTTTCCCATGATCGACTCCGTTTCTAACCCTTCAACAAGCCGACGAACTTGCGCACCTCGCGCTTCTCGGCCGGCGTCAAATTTTCCTGCCGAGCCTTCGCGTAGACCATCAGCAGATACAGCGGACGCTCTGCGTCGTGATAGAAGTAGATCACGCGTGCGCCGCCGCGTTTGCCGCTTCCTGCCCGGCTCCACCGTACCTTGCGCACGCCGCCCGTCTCGGGGATCACGTCGCCTGTCTCGGGATGCCGGGCGATGAAATCGACGAACTCGTCGCGCTCGGCGTCATCCCAAACGTCCCGCGCCTGTCGCAGGAAGAGCGGCGTTTCCACGACGGTGATGAGCTTCGAAGGCACAATTGCACTATACGCCAATGGCGCCCAGACCTCCAGAGATAAATGGGCATCCGCACCGGATGGGTTATAGGTAGTCGGCGAGGATCGAGGAGCACGCGTGACCACACTGTCCGACATCGAAGCCGCGCGGCGCATCATCGCGACGCAGGTGCTGCGCACGCCGATGCTGCCGGCGCCGAAGCTGTCGCAGCTCACCGGCGCGCAGGTGTGGGTCAAGTACGAGAA
>DATEKY010000224.1:0-2510 GCA_035277225.1 Xanthobacteraceae bacterium | reverse complement strand
GTGTCGGGCCGCAGGGCAATGCCGAGGTGACGACCGACGCCGGCCCGCTCGCATTCGACGCGCTGGTGATCGCGGCCGGGTCATGGTCGCGCAAGCTGATGCGCGGGTTCGGCGACGACGCGCCGCTCGATACCGAGCGCGGCTATCACGTGATGATGGAGAACAGCATCGATCTGCGCCTTCCGTTGCTGTTCGCCGATCACAAGTTCTCGGTGACGCCGATGGCCGACGGCATTCGGCTCGGCGGCACCGTGGAATTCGCCGGGCTCGAGGCGCCGCCTAATCCGCAGCGCTGGGACATCATGGCGCAACGGTCGCGCGCCGTGCTGCCCGGATTGAAGCCCGAGATGCGTTCGACCTGGATGGGATTTCGGCCATCGATGCCGGACTCGCTCCCGGTAATCGGCCCATCGCCGCGCCATGCCAACGTCTACTACGCGTTCGGTCACGGCCATCTGGGTCTCACGCTTGGCGCCGTGACCGGGCGGATGATCGCGGATCTGGTCGCCGGCCGGCCGCCGGTGGTCGAACCGACGCCTTACCGGATCACGCGGTTTTAGACGCTATCTGACGCCTCCGCGGCCGGGCTCCGGAAGCAGCAGGTTCGGCAGCCACAAGGTGATCTCCGGCACGAAGGTGAGCACCGCAAGGGCTCCCAGCAGCGCGAGCACGAACGGCACTGCCGCCCAGGCAAGTTCGCCGAACTTCAGGTTGGAGATCGACATGATGATGAACAAGCCGATGCCGATCGGCGGGTGCATGAAACCGATGAGCAGGTTGAAGATCACCACGACCCCGAAGTGAACGAGATCGACTCCGAGCGCCTTCGCGGTCGGCACGAGCAGCGGCACGGCGATCAGCATCGCCGGCAGGGTTTCGATGAAGCAGCCGAGGATGAAGAGCAGAAGATTGGAGATGATGAGGAACGAGACCGTTCCGACGCTGAGGTTGGCGAGGATTTGCGAAAGCTGGGCGGCGGTGCCCTCTGAAACGAACACATAGGACAGTGCCGAAGAGGCCGCGATGATGAACAGGATGAGCGCGGACGACTCGACGGTCTCGACCAGCGACGCCACGATCGCGCGGACCGTAATCGTGCGCTCCAGCATTCCAACCAGCAACGCGTAGGCGCAGGCCAGCACGCCCGCTTCGGTCGGCGTGACCCAGCCGCTCGCCATGCCGCGCAGGATGACGACCGGCGCCAGCAGCGCCAGCGCCGCCGACCACATCGTCTTGAGCAGCTTGCGCGCGGAAAATTTGGTCGGCTCGGGCGCGGGCGTGAACCTGAAGCCGGTCAGCACCGCGATCGTTACCGATATGACCGCAGCGATGAAGAGGCCCGGCAGGATGCCGGCGACGAACAGCCGCGCGATCGAGACGTCGGCCGTAATGGCGTAGACCACCATCATGATGCTGGGCGGAATGATCGGCCCGAGCGTCGACACCGCCATGACGACGGCTCCGGCGAACGGCGGCGCATAGCCGAGCCGCGGCATTTCCTTCATCGAGATCGATCCGAGCGCCGCCGCGTCGGCCACGGCCGCCCCGGATATGCCGGAGAAGATCACGCCCGCGACGACGTTGGCGTGCGCGAGGCCGCCGCGCATCCAGCCGACCGCGGCCTCGGCGACGTCGAAAATCCGCCGCGTCATGCCGAGCGCCGTCATCAGATTGGCGGCGAGAATGAAGAACGGGATCGCGAGCAGCTCGAGGCTGCCGACGCTCGCTCCCATCTGCTGCGGCAGCAGGATCAGATTGTAGCCGCCCGCCACCATGCAGAGGATCGTGGCGAGCACCAGCGCGGCGGAGACCGGCACGCCGATGAACATCAGCACGATGAACAGCGTGATCGACAGCAGCGAGATCATTGCGGCGGCCCGCCGATGCCCTGCGCGGTCGCGGGCTCATTCGCGACCAGCTTGTTGAGCAGCACGACGATGAGGCCCGCGAGCCCGAGCAGCAGAGGCGCCGTGAACGCCGCATTGGGCAACCCCGAGCCCGGTGTGCGAAACGGCAGCTGCAGCTCGATCAGCTCCCAGGTGAACCAGGCTGTAACCGCAAAGGTGGCCGTGCAGACGACGTGGATCGCGCGATCGAACGCAGCCTGCTTGTCGCGCGGGAGCAGCAGCCTCAGGCCGACGACCGAAACATCGCCATTGCGCGCGTACACCGGGACGATGCCGAGAAAATACGTCCACGCGGCGAGCAGCAGATTGGTTTCGTAGATCCACGCGTAGGAGACGTGGAACACCGTTCGCGACACGATCTCGAGGACATTGATCAGCACGATCGCGGCAAGCGCTGCGACCGAGATCACGAGGGTCGTGCGGACGATGATCCGGTCCGTTATGCGCAACAGGCCGGCGATTCTGGTCATCGGCCGGCTAGTGTCCCGATTCCGAAGTTCGCACCCATTTTGCGGCACCCTCATTTGCGAACTTCGGAATCGAAGGACACTAGCAACTTATTGACCTAGTGTGGCTTTGGTTCAGAAGTCCGCATGACGGACT
>DATEKY010000223.1:0-2292 GCA_035277225.1 Xanthobacteraceae bacterium | reverse complement strand
GTCGCCCCAGCCTTCGCGCACCTTCACGAACAGGAAGAGATGCACCTTCTGCTCGGCCATCTCGGCGATCTCCTTGCGCGCCTCGGCGCCGATCGCCTTGATGGTCGCGCCGGCCTTGCCGAGCACGATCTTGCGCTGGCTTTCGCGCTCCACATAGATCGTCTGCTCGATGCGCACGTCGCCGCCGCGCAACTCCTTCCAGCTCTCGGTTTCGACCGTCGCCTGATACGGCAGTTCCTGGTGCAGCCGGTTGAACAGTTTCTCGCGCGTGATCTCGGCCGCGAGCGCGCGCATCGGCGCGTCCGAGACCTGGTCTTCCGGATAATGCCAGGGCCCGACCGGTGAATGCGCGGCCAGCCATGTTTTCAGGTCCTCGACGCCGTCGCCGGTCAGCGCCGACAGCATGAACGTCGCGTCGAACTTCCCCTGCGCGCCGATCTGCTGCGCGAGCGCCAGCAGCGCGGGCTTGTCGGCCACATCGATCTTGTTCAGCACCAGCACCTTCGGCTGGCGCACATCGGAAAGCTTGCCGAGGATCGAAGCCGCCTCGTCGTCGAGCCCCTTCCGCGCATCGATCAGCAGCGCCACGATGTCGGCGTCGCTCGCCCCGCCCCAGGCTGTCGTCACCATCGCGCGGTCGAGGCGGCGCTTCGGCGCGAAGATGCCGGGCGTATCCATCAGCACGAGCTGCGCCTGACCGACGATCGCGATGCCGCGCACCAGCGCGCGCGTGGTCTGCACCTTGCGGCTGACGATCGAGACCTTGGCGCCGACCAGCGCGTTGATCAGCGTCGACTTGCCGGCGTTCGGCGCGCCGATCAGCGCGACGAACCCGCAGCGCGTCGCGTCATCCTGAGGTGGCGGCCTCTGGCCGCCCTCGAAGGGGTCACCCATTCGCCGCATCCACGCCTTCGCGCGTCAGCATCGCGGCGGCGGCCGCCTGCTCGGCGGCGCGCTTGGAGCGCCCGATCCCCTCGGCCGGCGGCTTGTTGGCGACGTCGACCGCGACGCGGAATTCCGGATTGTGGTGCGGCCCGGTGCGCTCCACCTCGCGATAGGCCGGCGTCGGCAGGCCGCGCCCCTGCGCCCATTCCTGCAGCATGGTTTTCGGATCGCGCAACGGGCGCACCGGCTTCATCATGCGCTCCTGCCACAGCCGCTCGATCAGCGCCGCGGCCGCCGGATAGCCGCCGTCGAGAAATACCGCGCCGATCAGCGCCTCGCACACGTCGGCGAGGATCGCGGTGCGCCGCCGCCCGCCGGAATTGGATTCGGAGTTGCCGAGCCGCAGCGCCGCGCCGAGATCGATCGCGCGGGCGACTTCGGCGCAGGTGTCGCGCCGCACCAGATCCGCCAGGCGGCGCGAGAGCTCGCCCTCGTCGGCTTTCGGGAAGGCGCGGAACAGCATGTCGGAGACCGCGAGCCCGAGCACGTGGTCGCCGAGGAACTCGAGCCGCTGGTAGCTGCCGCCGCGTCCCTGCTTCGGCGAGGCCGCGGAGATATGGGTCAGTGCGCGATCGAGGATCGCCTTGTCGGCGAACGTGTAGCCGATCCTGGTCTCCAGCTCGTCGCGCGCTACGGTATTTTTCGCCTTCCGGCTCATCGAACGATCGAGAACAACCGGTTCCAGCGCACGCTCACCGGCCAGCGCCAGATCTTCCAGGCCGCCTCGCCGTCGCCGACCGAGAAGAAGATGATCTCGGCGCGGCCGACGATGTTGTCGATCGGCACGTAGCCGACCTGGCTCAGCACGCGGCTGTCGGTGGAGTTGTCGCGGTTGTCGCCCATCATGAAGTAGTGGTCGGGCGGCACGGTGTAGACCGGCGTGTTGTCGTAGAAGGAATTGTCCACCAGATCGAGCGTGTAATAGACGACGCCGTTCGGCAGCGTCTCCTTCCAGCGCTTGATCCGCTTGATCCCGGGGCCGTCCTCGGTGCCGACGAAATCCTCCGCGCGCTCGCGCTTCACCGGCTCGCCGTTGATGTTGAGCACGCCGTCGATCATCTGGATGCGATCGCCGGGAAGCCCGATCACGCGCTTGATGTAGTCCGTGCTGTCGTCGCGCGGCAGGCGGAACACGACGACGTCGCCGCGCTGCGGTCCTTTTCCGAGGATCGGGTCGCGTCCGGTGAACAGCGGCGGCGAGAACGGGAAGGAGTAGCGGCTGTAGCCGTAGGTATATTTCGAGACGAAGAGGTAGTCGCCGATCAGGAGCGTCGACTGCATCGAGCCCGAGGGGATATTGAACGGCTGGTAGAAGAAGACGCGGACGATCATCGCCAGGATGAGGGC
>DATEKY010000222.1:0-5538 GCA_035277225.1 Xanthobacteraceae bacterium | reverse complement strand
ATCCGCATCGGCGAACACGATCACCGGGTTCTTGCCGCCGAGCTCGAAATGCACGCGCTTCAAGGTGGCGGCGCCCTGCGCCATGATGGCGCTGCCGGTCGCGCTCTCGCCGACGAAGCCGATCGCCTTGATGTCGGGATGTTCGGTCAGCGCCTTGCCGGCATCTTCGCCGAAGCCGTGCACGGTGTTGAGCACGCCCGGCGGCAGTCCGGCCTCGAGGCAAATCTCGCTGAGCAGGGTCGCGGTGAGGGGGCTCCACTCGGCCGGCTTGTGCACCACCGTGCAGCCGGCCGCGAGCGCCGGCGCGATCTTCCAGGTGGAGAGCATGAACGGCGTATTCCACGGCGTGATGACGCCCACCGGGCCGATCGGCTGGCGGATCGTGTAGTTCAGATGCGTGTCGGTCGGCAGCGACAGGCCGTCGTTCGCGCCCGGCGCGCGGTCGGCGTAGAAGCGGAAATTCTCCGCGCCGCGCAGCGCCGCCTTCGACATGTAGCGGATCGGCTGGCCGGTATCGATGCATTCGACGAGTGCGATCTCGTCGGCACGCGCCTCGATCGCATCGGCGATCTTGTGCAACAGCTTGCGCCGCTCGTCGCCCGTGGTGCGCGACCATCCGGTGCGGAATGCCTTGGTGGCGGCCTTCGCCGCACGATCGATCTCGGCGGCGCCGCCGCGCGCGACCTTGGCGATCACGCTGTTGTCGATCGGCGAATGGGTCTCGAACGTGTCGCTGCCGGCTTCGGGCTTGCCGTCGATCAGGTGCGCGACCGGCCTGTCGCGGAAGCGTTTCAGGAAATCATCCGCCCGCGCGATCGTCTTGTCGAGCGCGGTGCTCATGCGGCGTTGGCTTTGCGCTCGCGCATGCCGTTGCGCAGCAGGCGTGTGTCGGGGTCGATCTCGTGGATCTCGACCGTCAGGGCGAGTGGCCTCGCCTTGAACACGTGGTCGAGCGTCTTGTTGGCCTGATCGTAGATCGTCTGCACCATCGCCTTCTTCTGCTCGAGCGAGCGGCCCTTGCGCGCGCGGATGTCGATGTGGACGAAGGCGTTTTCCGGCGAACCGTCGCCGACGCGGTAATCCTCGCGCCGCGCCAGCCGGGTGCGGACCGCGACCGGCTCCGCGATGCCGCTGGTGATGGCGGCGGAATGAATCTCCTCGACCAGGCGCTGCGGCGTGATGTCGGCTTCGATGTTGGCGGAGTATTCGACGATCACATGCGGCATGGCGTCCTCCATGGACCCGCGTTGACGGCGCGGGCGATTTTCACGATGTTCTTCGACCAGCCAACCGGTCGCGTCAAGGCGGCCTCATTCCGGGATTTTAGCAGTGAAGCTCGCAACATTCACCGCCAACGGGCGGACCAGCTACGGCGTGGTGGTCAACGGCGGCGTGGTCGATCTCGGACGGCGCCTGAAGCACGCGAGCCTGACCGAGGTGCTGCGCGCCGGCGCGCTCGCCGAGTGCGAGAAGGCGGCCTCGGCGCAGCCGGACGTGGCGCTGAAGGACGTCGTGTTGCAGCCGCCGCTGCCGTCGCCGGAGAAGATTTTGTGCATCGGCGTCAACTATGCGAACCGCAACGCCGAGTACAAGGACGGCTCGGAGCAGGCGAAATATCCGAGCATGTTCTTCCGCAATCCGGGCTCGTTTACCGGCCACGACCAGCCGCTGATCCGCCCGCCGGAATCGACGCAGCTCGACTACGAGGGCGAGATCGCGCTGATCATCGGACGGGAAGGGCGGCGTATCCCGAAGGCGCGCGCGATGGATCACGTCGTGGGCTACACATTATGTAATGAGGGCACGATCCGCGACTGGACGCGCCACTCCAAGTTCAATGTCACGCAGGGCAAGAATTTCGACGCGACCGGCAGCCTCGGGCCGTATTTCGTCACCGCCGACGAGATCGACGCGGGCAAGCCGCTACACCTGACCACGACGGTGAACGGCGAGGTGCGGCAGGACGACACCACCGCGAACCTGATTTTCAGCTTCGCGGACCTGATCGCCTATGTGACCACCTTCATGACCTTCCGCCCGGGCGACATCCTGGTGACCGGCACGCCGGTCGGCGCCGGCGCGCGCTTCGATCCGCCGCGCTGGCTCAAGCCGGGCGATACGGTGGAGATCGCGGTGCCGGGAATCGGCGTGCTGCGGAACGGGATTCGAGATGAGTCGTAGTGAAAGGCGTAGCCCGGGTGAGCGAAGCGATACCCGGGGCCAAGCTACCGGGACGATCCCGGATATCGCTCCGCTCATCCGGGCTACGGACTTCAACGTGCACCGGCGCTTGTAACTGCCCCTCACCCCACCCTCTCCCCGCAAGGGCGGGGAGAGGGTGTGAGAGAGCGGTGCACGCCCGATCAGCCATTAACGCCAGTCTTATCAACACCTTGGAATCTCTCCAAACAGTGTTTTTCTTTTTGCATGCCGCGTGCGCATGACCTAGATCAATTGTAGTCCAACCGGGTCGTGAATAAGTTCCGCAATGATCGTTTGTTCCTGCAACGTGTTCAGCGACCGCGACGTGCGGACCGCCCTCGACAGCGCCCCGGCCCGACCCGCGACCGCCAACCAGGTCTACGGTTGCCTCGGCTGCAGCCCGCAGTGCGGGCGGTGCGCCCGCACCATCCGCCGCATCATGGATGAGGCGCTCGGCGCCGCGGCGGCGTCCTGCGCGCAGGGCTGCCGGGTCGCCTGCGCCCATCTGCAGGCCGACGCGGACACGCAGTAGGCCGCGGCCGCGCTTGAAGCGCGGCCCCCATCACACTAGAAAAGTTCAAATCGCGGCGCATCCGCCGCCAAGGGAGCGCGAGCCATGAAGGGCGACGCCAAGGTCATCGACTATCTCAACAAGGGCCTGCGCAGCGAGCTGACCGCCATCAACCAGTACTGGCTGCATTACCGCCTGCTCGAGGACTGGGGCTACAACGAGCTCGCCAAGAAGTGGCGCGAGGAATCGATCGAGGAGATGCATCACGCCGATAAGTTCGTCGACCGGCTGATCTTCCTCGAAGGCTTCCCCAACATGCAGGTGCTCGACCCGCTGCGCATCGGGCAGAACGTCAAGGAAGTGCTCGAGTGCGACCTGAAGGCCGAGTACGACGCGCGCGCTCTCTACCAGGAAGCCGCGACCTATTGCGTGACGGTGAAGGACTATCCTTCGCGTGACCTGTTCGAGGAACTGATGGCAGACGAGGAGCACCACATCGACTTCCTCGAAACGCAGCTCGACCTGGTCGACAAGCTCGGTCTGCAGCTCTACACCCAGGCGCATATCGGCAAGCCGGAAAAGCCCGAGGCGGAGTGAGCCGGCGGGTCGCCGCCCCGACGCAGTGCGCTGCTGTTACCCGCTCCCGGGCGGGCGGCACGAGCGCGCGGCTGACTGCCGCGTCGCAGCATTAACCCCTCACTGATCATCTTCGGCATTTTCGGCGGCGAACCGGCCGATTTGCGCTAAAATCGAATCACGCGTCGGATTCGGCGCGCCTTGTTGCGTTCATCGGCAACACACATTCCCTGGACCCTCGTGATCGGGACAATCCTGCGCTGGTCGGCGAGAGCCTTCGCGGTCATCCTGCTGGTGGCGGTGGTGGCCGTCGCGGCGTTTCGCCTTGCCGCAGTCAATCGCGAGACTGGCGTGCGCGAAGTTCTCGCGCCGTCGGGCGGCCGGCTGGTGCAAACGCAATCCGGCGGTGTGTTTATCCAGGAGCAAGGCCCCGCCGGCGGCGTTCCGGTCGTGCTGTTTCACGGCACCGCGGCGTGGAGCGAACTATGGCGCCGCACCAGCGAAGCACTGGCCGCAGCCGGCTTCCGCGTGATCGCGCTCGACCTGCCGCCATTCGGGTTTTCGGATCGGCCCGGCACCTATACGCGCGAAGCACAGGCCGCGCGCGTCGAGAGCGTGCTGCGCGCGGTCGGTGCGGCGCCTGCGATCATCGTCGGCCATTCGTTCGGAGCGGGTGCCGCGACCGAGTTCGTCATGCGCCATCCGCAACGTGCCCGCGCGCTGGTGCTGGTCGATGCGGCGCTCGGCCTGACCGCGGCGCCGGCGGACGTGCCGCTGCTGGCGCAGCCGAAATGGGTGCGCGAGATTCTGGTCTCGCTCACCATCACCAATCCGCTCGCGACCAAGCCGCTGCTGCAGTCACTGATCGCGAAAAAAGAACGCGCGCTGCCCGAATATATCGAAATCCTGCAGCGTCCGACCACTTTGCGCGGCAGCACATCCGACATCGCCGACTGGCTGCATTATTTCATCGGCGACGACCGCGCCGCGATGAGCGCCGACCGCGCGGCCTACGCGAAACTGAAGGTTCCCGTGACGATCCTGTGGGGCGACCAGGATACGGTCACGCCGCTCGAGCAGGCGCGCGATATCGCCGCGCTCACGCCGCACGCGACGCTGACCGTGCTGCCCGGGCTCGGGCACATCCCGCAGATCGAGGATCCGGCCGTATTCAACGAGGCGCTGCTCAAAGCGGTGCAAACATTTTAAGGTCGAGGGCGATTCGGGGAGGAGTGACCATGGACATCATCAGGCTGTGCGCGTGGGGCTATGCGGCGCTGCTCGGGCTGGTCATCGCCAGCGGCTACATCCCGATGCTGATCGACCAGAACGACATGATCCTCGGGCTGTTCAAGCGCACCTGGTACGCCGACGGGCTGCATCTGGTCTCTGCGCTATGGGCCGCGATCGCGGCCTTCACCTCGCGCCGCGCCAGCGAGCTGTTCTTCAAGCTGTTCGGTGTCTTCTATTTTGCCGACGGCGTGATGGGCCTGATCACCGGCAGCGGCTATCTCGACTTCGGCATCCTGGTGAACGGCTGGCTCAACCTGCCGATCGCGACCCGCATCGGCGCGAACCTCCCGCACATCGTGCTCGGCGGCACCGCGATCCTGATCGGCTACCTGCTGGCGCCGCGCACGCGTGTCGCGCATGCGTAGATGCCTGAAGCGCGGGCTGATCGCGGTCGCGATCCTGATCGTGCTGACCGTGGTCGTGCCGCTTGCCTACATCGAGCTCGGTTGCGGCCCGGCGGCGAGCAGCGCCGCGCCTGCGGCCTCGGCGCCCGCGCTGCCGGCGGTCAATGAGCCCGGCTACCGGCGCAAGCTCGACAACACCTACTTCACGTTCCCCGAATGGTACATCGTCTACTCGTTCGAGGATTTCGGCCGCTTTCTCGACCGCGGCAGCGAGAGCGGCTTCGCCTATGCGGCCCACATCGCCGGCTTCTGGCGCAGCTTCTGCACCATCAACCGCGCGGTGCCGGCAACGACGGAATCGCGCTTCGACGTGAAGATGATGATCTACGTCATCGGCATCAGCTACTCCGCCGAATACGCCATCAAGGGACTTTACGAGAACACGATCGGGCGGATCACCGAGTGGATCCGCGGCGAAACGCGCACCCCGCAGGACGAGTATGCGCGCGCGGTGCTGCAGGAATACGCCGCGTTCCTCTACACCGTGCCGTGGTACAAATATCCCTTCGGCGAGAAGCTGTCGGGCTTGTTCGCCATCTCGGCGCCGACGCC
>DATEKY010000221.1:0-21750 GCA_035277225.1 Xanthobacteraceae bacterium | reverse complement strand
CGGCGTGCTCGGCGTCCTCCCGCTGTCTGGCTTGCTTGCGGAATTTCCGCAGATTGACGATGTCGCCCATCTCAAAACTCTACTCTGTCCGGACTTCGTGAAATCGGCGGGGATTGCATTGCATGCAGCATGCAACCCGGCTGCACTGCGCCCAAGACTCCAAGCAACATCCTGACGGTATTTTCTTCCGTCTCGCAAGACACGGTTAGGTGATACCAACCGTTAGACGAGGGCTGCGGTCAATTATTATAACGCATAAGATCGCGAATAATGACCGGATGGTGATCGTGTAGTGTGAGATGTGGCATGAATTCCTTGGATAGATTGCGATCACTATTTAAGATTACATGGTGTTTTTCAGTGTGAAACGGGGAATACTTTGTTTAGAATGACTTTTAGGTGACCGCATTTTTTGGACAAACGCGCCATTTCGCAAACAAAGACGGAACAATCCGGAAGCAGTGTGTCGAGCCTAGACTGCACCGCTCAGGCGAGTTCCGTCGCGAGACGGTTCGCAATTATTACTACGGATGGGAAAACTACTTAGCCGTCAGCCCGGCCGCACCATCTTCTCGGGCCGCACCAGCCGGTCGAATTCGGCCCCCGTCACATAGCCGCCGCCGACCGCTTCCTCGCGCAAGGTGGTGCCCTTCGCGTGCGCGGTCTTGGCGATCTTCGCCGCCTTGTCGTAGCCGATCTTCGGCGCCAATGCCGTCACCAGCATCAGCGAGCGCTCGGTCAGTTCGCGGATGCGCGCCTCGTTCGCCTTGATGCCGACCACGCAGTTGTCGGTGAACGAGCGCGCCGCGTCGGCGGTGAGTCGCACCGACTGCAGCAGGCAGTAGGCGAGCACCGGCTTGTAGACGTTGAGCTCGAAATGGCCCTGCGATCCGGCGACCGCGATCGTCGCCTGATTGCCGAACACGCGCGCGCATACCATCGTGAGCGCCTCGCTCTGCGTCGGGTTGACCTTGCCGGGCATGATCGACGACCCCGGCTCGTTCTCGGGCAGGATCAGTTCGCCCAGTCCCGAGCGCGGACCGGAGCCGAGGAAGCGGATGTCGTTGGCGATCTTGAACAGGCCCGCGGCGAGCGCATCCAGCGCGCCATGCGCGAACACATAGGCGTCGTTCGAGGCGAGCGCCTCGAACTTGTTCGGTGCCGAGGTGAACGGCAGCTTCGTGATCGCGGCGACGCGCTTGGCGAACAGCTTGCCGAATTGCGGCTTGGCGTTGAGCCCGGTGCCGACCGCGGTCCCGCCCTGCGCCAGCGGATAAAGTCCCTTCGCTGCCGTGCGCACGCGGGCCAGGCCCAGCTTCACCTGCTCGGCATAGCCGGAGAACTCCTGGCCCAGCGTGAGCGGCGTCGCGTCCTGCGTATGGGTGCGGCCGATCTTGACGATCCTGGCGAATTCCTTGGCCTTCCTGTCCAGCGCCGCGTGCAGATGCGCCAGCGCCGGCTCGAGCGTGTGCGCGATCTCGGTTGCCGCCGCGATATGCATCGCGGTCGGAAACGCATCGTTCGACGACTGGCTCATGTTGACGTGATCGTTCGGATGCACCGGCGATTTCTCGCCGCGCTTGCCGCCGAGCATCTCGTTGGCGCGGTTCGCGATCACCTCGTTCAGGTTCATGTTGGTCTGGGTGCCCGAGCCGGTCTGCCACACCACCAGCGGGAAGTGGCCGTCGAGCTTGCCCTCGATCACCTCCTGCGCGGCCGCCGCGATCGCGCGCGCGCGTTTGCGGTCGAGGATCCCGAGCTGACCGTTCACCTCGGCCGAAGCGCGCTTGACCAGCGCCATCGCGCGGATCAGCGGCTGCGGCATGCGCTCCTCGCCGATGCGGAAGTTCTGCAGCGAGCGCTGCGTCTGCGCGCCCCAGTAGCGGTCGGCCGCCACCTCGATCGGGCCGAATGTGTCGGTTTCGGTGCGGGATTTCGCCATCATGTGTCCTCGGCTCTCACTTTATAATAGGCATCGCGGAGCCTGGGTTCGAGAGCATGACGACCGACACGCTGCAGACACGCCGTCCGCCGGCGCCGGTGCCGCCTCCCGGCGCGCTCGGGCCGATTGCGCTCTACCGCGCGCTGCGCAGGAACGCGATCACGGCCTGGCGCGCGGAGGCCTACGAGGATTCCTACGTCGTCGGGCGCAACCGGCTCGGCGGTTTCGTGCTGCTGAACGATCCCGACCTGATCCGCCACGTGCTGATCGACAACGCCGCGAACTATCCGAAGGACGACCTGCAGCTCGAGAAGCTCACGCCCGCGGTCGGGCGCGGCCTGCTCACCGCGGAAGAAGAATCCTGGCGGCTGCAGCGCCGCACCGTCGCGCCGCTGTTCCAGCCGGCCGGCGTCGCGTCGTACCTCGCCGCGATGGCGATCTCGGTCAACGAGATGCTGGCGCGGTGGGATCGCGAGGCCGGCGCCACGGTCGATGTCGCGCGCGAGATGACGGCGCTGACCTACGACATCATCTCGCGCACGGTGTTCAGCAACGAGATCGAGACTTCGCCGGACGTGATGGGCGCGGCGATCACCACCTATTTCGAGGCGCTCGGGCGCATCGACCTGTGGGACGTGCTGCCGCTGCCGCGCTGGCTGCCGCGCCCGGCCTTCATCAAGGCGAAGCCGGCGCAGAAGATCTTTCGCGACGAGGTGCTGCGGCTGTTCGAGCGCCGCCGCGCGCGCATCGCGGCCGGCGAAAGCGTCCCGGACGATCTGGTCACGCGGCTGATCGGGGCGCGCGATCCGGAAACCGGCGCGCCGCTGTCCGATGCGGTGGTGCACGACAATCTCGTCACCTTCATCGGCGCCGGCCACGAGACCACCGCGAACGCGCTGACCTGGACGCTGTTCCTGCTCTCGCAGTTTCCCGACGCCGACGCGCGCGTCGCCGCGGAGGCGACCGATGCGCCCGACGCCGAGGCTCTCGCGCAGCTCACTGACACGCGCATGATCCTGGAAGAGGCGATGCGGCTTTATCCGCCGGTGCCGTTCATGAGCCGGCAGGCGCGGTCGCGCGACCAGATCGGCGAGGTGACGGTGGGGGCCGGCACGCGCATCATCATCGCGCCGTGGGTGCTGCACCGGCATCGCAAGCTCTGGCCCGATGCGGACATGTTCATGCCGGAGCGTTTCGCGCCGGAGAACCGCGGGAGGATCCCGCGCTTTGCCTATCTGCCGTTCGGCGCGGGGCCGCGCATCTGCGTCGGCATGACGTTCGCGATGCAGGAGGCGCTGCTCGCGCTGACGATGATCGCGCGGCGCTTCCGGCTCACATTGGCCGAGGGCGCGGAGGTGATGCCGTTCGCCCGCATGACCTTGCGGCCGCTGAAGGGCTTGCCGATGCGGGTCGAGAGGCGCCGGTGACGGATCGGCACATTGGGTTCGTTCTGCCAAACATATCTTATGGTTGTATATACCTCGATATCTATCTGAATTAGAGGTCTGCGCTCCGAGCGCGGCCATCGCCCGGCGCCGGCGCGACAGCGCGCGGCGCTCGTAGCGCTCGAGCGCGGACATCTCGTCGAGCGCCATCCGCTCCAGCGCCGCCACGCGCGCCCGGCGGATCCGTGCGATCAGCAGGCAGCATTCCGCGATGATGACGGCGAGGTCGTGCGCCGGCAGATTGCCCGGGTCGCACATCAGGCCGGCGATGCGAGCGATGTCGCCGCCGTCGTCCGCGGGCACCCGTGCGGCGAAACCATGGCGCAGCGCGTTGCGGCTGGCGCGCGCCTTGCCGCGCTGCGTCCGCGGCCCGGTGCTGCGCACGGCGTTCGCCCGGTTTGCGATCAGCCGCGCCGTCACATCGTCTCCTCGGAAAGCACCTCGCCCTCGATCACCTCGAAGCGCCGCAGGGTTTTGCCGAAGCCTGCGATGTGGCGCTCGATGTCGCGCAAGGTGGCGATGAACCGCTGCTCCACCGCCTGCAGGCAGCGATCGAGCTGCTGATACCCGTCGATCCAGTGCGGCAGGTCGCCCGCGATGTGGCGGTCGGTCGGGTGATGGGAGCGGATTTCGTCGATCAGCGCCTGCCGGTGCTGGTCCGCCCCCTCGCACTGCTCGGCGGTGAACTGGTCGAGATCGGCGCAGTCCTGCGCGACGTCCGGTCCGCCATCCGCCTCGATCTCGGCGCGGACCCGAGCGGCGGTCTCATCCAACGCACGCTCGTCGTCGCAGTAGTTTTTCTCCGCCTCGTCCACCAGCCTTTGGGCGCGGCGATCGAACGGATGGCGGACCAGCGCCGTCCTGATCCTGCGGTAGCGCGCGATCTCCAGGCGGTGGTCCGCCAGGTCCTTGATCAGCATCCAGGTGATGAGGTCGCGCGGGGCGACTTCGCCGGCAAAGTGCGCGAGCGTCGCCTCGTAGATCGCGGCGTCCTCGCTCGGCAGCAGCGCAGGCGGACCGAGCATCGCCCGGATGGTTGCGGGCACGGCCTCCTTGGTGGCGGGCAGCATCATGTGTCGGCTCCGGCAAGAACATGCAGGAGCGCAGTTCGCGCCGTGCCCGATTCACAAGCCAAGCGGTTTTTTCGTCGCAGGCATAGCAGGCGTAGGGTGGGCAAAGCTTGGCCGCGCGAGAGCGCGGCAAAGCGTGCCCACGCGCACGGAATAACCGCGTTGCGGTGGGCACGGCGCGCAAGCGCGCGCCTTTGCCCACCCTACGGATCGCGGCGGAGTTATTTCTTCCGGAACCGGTCCAGCCGCACGACCTCGGCGCCGCCGGACGGCTTGTCGGGGTCGTCCTTGTCGGTGTCGGTGACCAGCGCGGGCTTTTGCGTTTCCTTCGGCGCTTCCGGCTTTTTCACCTCGGCCTTGTCCGCTCTCGTCGGCGTCGCGGGGCCGATCGCGGCGGGCGGCTCGGGCTCGGCCGGCTTGCGCTTCAGCCGTGGGGTCTTGGGTTCCTCGACCGGCTGCTCGGCGGCCACTTCCCTCGGCCCGGTCTGCGCTTCGGTGACGGTCTCGAACTGCAGTCCGAACTGCACCGACGGATCGAAGAAGCCCTTCACGGTGTCGAGCGGCACGTGCAGCTTCTCCGAGATGCCGTTGAACGACAGCGCGACCTCGAAATAGCTGTCGGTCACCGTCAGGTCCCAGAACTGGTGCTGCAGCACCACGGTCATCTCTTCCGGGTACTGCGCGCGCAGCCGCGCCGACATCTTCACGCCCGGCGCGCGGGTGTCGAAGGTCACGTAGAAATGGTGCTCGCCGGGCAGGCTGCCGCTCTTGGCCACATCGCCGAGCACGCGGCGCACGACGGCCCGCAGCGCTTGCTGGGTCAACAGATCGTAGCGGATGTGATCGACGGGCATGGGTGACCGGAATCGGGTGACGCGCCCGCGCATTCTACAGGCGTGGAGCCCCGCGTGCAGGGGTGTTCGGCGAAAAATGAAGGTGGAGGCTTCTGTTGCCAGGTGCCTCCGAACCCCGCCTGCCGGAGCTTATCCCGTCAGGACTTTAAGTATCGGTATTACAAACCGCTTACGCGGCCTGCGCTACCGGAGCATAGTTGTCGTTGGCAACTATGGATTGGCCCGTTACGTCGGAGCCATCTCGGGCAAAAGCACGTCCTTTACGCCCTCGTCGATCCTGTTTCGGCCCCGCCGAAGCTCACGCGCGTTGCCTGAGCTTGGGTGGAGCCGCCGGGTACTGCCCCCGGGTCCGATAGGTTTATTACGACGCCCGTTTATCGCCATAGCCGGCCCTTGCGGGACGGCATCCTCAATATAGGGGGGGAGGGGTTAAGAGGAAAGGCTTCGCTGCGGGAACCTGGGGAAGGCAACTGAAGCGGCAGGCGCGCCGCGTGCTCGGTGCGCTCCCTCCCCCGACTGCGGGGGAGGGTTGGGGAGGGGGCGATGTGGGGAGACCGGCGCTCGAAGCGAGGCGTGAGCGCCACTGCTGCCATGCGCAGCGGAATGGAAGTGTCGGTCACGAACAAGCTGAAGCGGGCACGTTCTGCCATCGTTGACCGAGACGCTGTTTCTTGGGGCGCTCCAACGCCAATGTCTCAGAGAGGAGCAGTAAGCATTGTCGGCGCCGCAGCATTTAAACATTTGAATTACACGATTCCCATCACCGATGACGAACGGATCGACATCAACAACGGGGTTAAGAAGATTTTCGTTTGGGCTGGGGCGGATTACGTGGACGCGTTCGGGAGGCGTCGCACTTACGCGCTTCGGGCTACCAATCAACACCAAATCGTCACGCAGTTGGGCGGATACTGGGCATTGAGTGCCAGTGGCGAAGAGGGCGACTAGCACTGCGCCGATCACGACACGGCCCAAGCGGCATTTACGCCATCGTAAGCTGTGCGCACCGAGGTTGCGGCGCGTGAGTGCCGACGTTGCCCCCTCCCTAACCCTCCCCCGCAAGCGGGGGAGGGGACGCACCGAGTTCGTAGCGTCCGCCGCCGGCCTGCTGCGTGCGGCTGGAAGACATATAAGGACCGCGCCACGCGCGCTGGTCCTGATGAAGAACCAGCGCTACCACGCTCCTCATGACCGATTTGCTCGCCGATCCGCCGCCGGCTCCCGCCAACGAAAACGCACCCGCCCCGCCGCCGTCGCTCTCCGAACTGTTCCGCGCGTTCTTCTCGATGGCGCTGCACGGGTTCGGCGGGGTGCTGCCATGGGCGCGGCGCGCCATCGTGGACGAGAAGCGCTGGATGACGGCGCAGGAATTCAACGAGGCCTTCGCGGTCTCGCAGTTCCTGCCCGGCGCCAACGTCGTCAACCTCGCGGTGATCTTCGGCGGGCGGCTGCATGGTGCGGCCGGCGCGGCGGTCGCACTCGCCGGCCTGCTGCTGCCGCCGATGGCGATCGTGCTCACCCTCGGCGCGCTGTACGGGCGCTACGGCGACATCGATGCGCTGCAGCGCGTGCTGGGCGGGGTCGCTGCGGCCGCCGCCGGGCTGATCGGCGCGATCGTGATCAAGATGGCGCAGCCGCTGCTGCGCGAAGGCGTTCCCGCGCTCGCGGTCGCGGCGGCGGGCTTCGCCGCGGTCGGCGTGATGCGCTGGCCGCTGCCTTACGTGCTGCTCGTGCTGGTGCCGCTCTCGATCGCGTTGTCCTGGTGGGCGCGGCGATGAAACTCGACACGCTCGGAACGCTCGCCGCGCATTTCGCGCTGCTGTCGCTGTTTGCGATCGGCGGCGCCATGGCGGTGGTTCCCGAGATGCACCGCCAGGCGGTCGACGTGTCGCACTGGATGACCGACCGGCAGTTCGCCGACCTGTTCGCGATCGGGCAGGCCGCGCCCGGACCGAACATCATCGTGGTGACGCTGATCGGCTATCAGGCGGCCGGCATTCCGGGCGCGCTGGTCGCGACCTTCGCGATGTGCGGGCCGACCTGCGTGATCACCTATTACGTCAGCCGCACCTTCGACCGCTTCAAGCACGCGCACTGGCGCATCGTTTTGCAGGCGGGGCTGGTTCCGGTCTCGGTCGGGCTGTTCGCGGCCGGCGTCTTCGTCATCGCGCGCGCCGCCGACCGGAACCTGGTAGCGGTCGCGATCACGCTCGCGACCGCCGCGGTTGCCTATTGGACGCGCTTCAATCCGTTGTGGCTGTTCGGCCTCGCCGGCCTGCTCGGCTATCTGGGTTACGTGTGAGCAGTGCGACTGGAACGAAAGTCTCGCTTGCCTTGCGCATCGCGTTCCGCCGGCGCGCGTTTGCCGCAGCGCAACTGCCTGAAATGAGGGCAAACGAAATCCGTCGTTGACCGTGTGCGCTTTTGTCGCTTTTGTTTGGCCCGGGGCGGGGCGACTGTGCTAGGCATGAACCAACGCGCGCGAGAAGAACGCGTGGGGACGGCTGGGCGAAGGTAATTGGGAGTGACGCGATGTCCGAAGGGGCGGGGACTGGCGCCGTGCGCCACGATGCGGGAGGCATGCCGCATCATCACAGGGTCGCAATCGCATTTTTCCTGCTGGCGCTGTTGGGGCCGGTGCTCGGCGTGCTCTTCGGCAAGCCGGCGGACTTGTATCCGCGCATGGCGTCCGGCTGGTTCTCGGTGCCGATGGCGGTGTTCGGCGTCTGCGCGCTGTTCCTGCCGCTGCGCAATCCGAAGGACTTCTTCGGCGGCGCGCTGCTGGTTGGGCTCGGGCTGTTCGCGATGTGGGCCTCGAGCGACCTCCCCGGCATGCGCGGCTTTGCGTTCGGACCCGGCACCGCGCCGCGGCTGTTCGCCTGGGGGCTCATTATTCTCGGCGTTGCCGTGACCGTGGTCGGTCTGTTCACTGACGGCCCGCCGGAGGAACCCTACGCGTTTTCCGGGCCGCTCGGCGGCGCCGTGCTGATCGTGGCGCTGATCCCGATCACGTATTACTCGAACCGCATCGGCCACATCGTCAAGGGCGTGCCGCCCGACATCATCGTGGCTTTCGTCGGCGCCGTCGTGGTGCTGCTGCTCGCGTTCCTGCTGCAGCGGATAGCGCCGCGCGGGCCGTTGTTCATCACCGCCGCGACCTTGATCTTCGCCGTCACGGTGCGCCCGCTCGGCCTGGTGTTCGCCAGCTTCGTGTCGCTGATGGTGTCCGGCTATGCGACCCATGAGATCCGCTGGATCGAGATGACGATCTGGGCGGTGGTGCTGACAATCTTCTGCGCGGTGTTGTTCCCGTACGGGCTCAATCTGCCGCTGCAACTCTGGCCGCGGTTCTAGGGGGGCCGAGCGATGGATCTCTTTATCAATCTCGCCCACGGCTTCGCCGTCGCCGTCTCCCCGACCAACCTGATGCTGTGCCTGATCGGCACCCTGGTCGGCACGCTGATCGGCGTGCTGCCCGGCATCGGCCCGCTCGCGACAATCGCGATGCTGCTGCCGATCACGTTCGGGCTTCCGCCGGTCGGCGCGCTGATCATGCTCGCCGGCATCTACTACGGCGCGCAGTACGGCGGCTCGACCACGTCGATCCTGATCAACATTCCGGGTGAATCGTCCTCGGTGGTGACGGCGCTCGACGGCCACGCGATGGCGAAGCAGGGGCGCGCCGGCCCCGCGCTCGCGATCGCGGCGATCGGCTCGTTCATCGCGGGCTGCTTCTCGACCGTGCTGGTCGCGGCGCTCGGCGCGCCGCTCACCTCGCTCGCGCTGCTGTTCGGCCCGGCGGAATACTTCTCGCTGATGGTGCTCGGCCTCGTGTTCGCGGTGGTGCTCGCGCGCGGCTCGGTGCTGAAAGCGATCGCGATGATCCTGTTCGGCCTGCTGCTCTCGTCGGTCGGCTCCGACATCGAGACCGGCCAGTCGCGCATGGCGTTCGACATCCCGGAACTCGCCGACGGCATCGGCTTCGTCACCGTCGCGATGGGCGTGTTCGGTTATGCCGAGATCATGCGCAACCTCGAGCAGACCGCGAGCCGCGACATCGTGCAGAGCAAGATCACCGGCCTGATGCCGACCTGGCCCGACTTCAAGGCCTCGGCGCCGGCGATCGGGCGCGGCACCATCCTCGGCTCGATCCTCGGCATCCTGCCGGGCGGCGGCGCCGTGATCGCGGCGTTCGCGGCCTACACCTTCGAGAAGAAGCTCTCGAGCACGCCGAAGAAGTTCGGCCATGGCGCGATCGAAGGCGTTGCGGCGCCGGAAAGCGCCAACAACGCGGCGGCGCAGACCTCGTTCATCCCGCTGCTCACGCTCGGCATCCCGCCCAACGCCGTGATGGCGCTGATGGTCGGCGCGATGACGATCCACGGCATCGTCCCGGGCCCGCAGGTGATGACCAAGCAGCCGGACCTGTTCTGGGGCCTGATCGCCTCGATGTGGATCGGCAACCTGATGCTGGTGGTCATCAACCTGCCGCTCGTCGGTGTGTGGGTGCGCCTGCTGCGCGTGCCCTATCGCATGCTCTACCCGGCGATCCTGATCTTCTGCGCGATCGGCGTGTATTCGATCAACAACGCGCCGGCCGACGCCATCATGGTCGCGTCGTTCGGGTTGGTCGGCTACTGGTTCGTCAAGCACGACTTCGAGCCGGCGCCGATGCTGCTCGGTTTCGTGCTCGGCCCGCTGATGGAAGAGAACCTGCGGCGCGCGATGCTGATCGCGCGCGGCGATCCGACCACCTTCATCACGCGGCCGATCTCGGGTGCGCTGCTCGCGCTCGCGACCCTGCTGCTGGTACTCGCGCTGCTGCCGATGATCCGGAGCAAGCGCGACGAGGTGTTCGTCGAGGGAGAGGCCTAGGCCCTACGCCACGGCCTCAAAGAGGCCGCGACATTCGGTCCCACTCTGATGCGGCGGGCAGCGTGTTAGCTGCCCGTTCGCATTTTGGGGACATCGCAGAAGGAACATTGCCATGACGTGGTTCACTCGCCTTAGCGGTACGCTGGTAGCGCTCGCGCTCTCCGCCGCATCGGCATCCGCGCAGGATTATCCGACCCGTCCGATCACCCTGATCGTGCCGTTCGCGGCCGGCGGGCCGACCGACGTGATCTCGCGCATCATCGGCGAGCACATGTCGCGCACGCTCGGCCAGCAGCTGGTGATCGAAAACGTGGTCGGCGCCGGCGGCACCACCGCTTCGACCCGCGCCAAGCGCGCCGCGCCCGACGGCTATACGCTCATCACCGGCCACATGGGCACGCATGCGGCGTCGGTCGCGCTCTATCCGAAGCTGCAATACGACCCGCGCACCGACTTCGAGCCGATCGGCATGATCGCCGGCACGCCGATCCTGGTGCTCGCCAAGAAGGATTTCCCGGCGAAGGACCTGAAGGAATTCGTCGCGCACGTGAAGGCGAACGAAACCAAGCTCAACAACGCGCATGCCGGCGTCGGCTCGGTGTCGTTCACCACCTGCCTGCTGCTCAACTCGATCATGAGCGTGAAGCCGACCACCATCCCGTTCAACGGCACCGGGCCGTCGATGAACGCGCTGGTCGGCGGACAGGTCGACTACATGTGCGACCAGATCGTCAACGCGGTGCCGCAGATCAAAGGCGGTACGATCAAGGCCTACGCAATTGCGACGCCGGAGCGCAATCCGTCGCTGCCCGACGTGCCGACCACCAAGGAAGCCGGCCTGCCGGAATTCGAGGCGTCGGCCTGGAACGCGCTGTTCGCCCCGAAGGGCACGCCGAAGCCGATCGTCGACAAGCTCTCCGACGCGCTCTCCAAGGCGCTCGACGACGAGGCCGTGCGCAAGCGCCTGCTCGACCTCGGCAGCGACATCCCCGACGGCCCGCGCCGCGGCGGCGCAGCGCTCGGCACGCTGGTGAAGAGCGAAGTCGACAAGTGGGGCAAGGTGATCAAGGAGGCCGGCGCGGAGGTGAATTGATCTTTCCGCAACGCGCGATTGGAATGCGAGCGGCCCGCCGGTGAGGCGGGCCGTTTGCTTTGCGGCGCCTCGTTGGTCGTTCAGTCGACCTTGATGTTTGCCTTCTTCGCCACGCCGTCCCACTTCGCGCTTTGCGCCGCCATGAAGGCGCCGAACGCCTCGGGCGTGCCGAGCGCGGGCGTGCTGCCGAGCCGCGCGAGCGCGCCACGCATCTCGTCCGTGGCAAAGCCTTCGTTGATCGCCGTATTGAGCTTCGCGACGATCTCGCGCGGCGTGCCCGCCGGCGCCACCACGCCGTAGAAGGTCGCGACCTCGTAGTCCGCCACCCCCGCCTCGATCATCGTGGGGATATCCGGCGCGAGCGGCGTGCGCGTGCGGCTGGTGACGGCAAGCGCGCGCACTTTGCCGTCGCGGATCTGCGGCAGCAGGATCGAGATCGCCTCGAAGGTGCAATGCACCTGTTGGCCGAGCACGGCGGTGAGCGCTTCGCCGCCGCTCTTGTAGGGCACGCCGACGAGCTCAGTGCCGGTGCTCGACTTGAACAGCTCGGCGGTCAGATGCGGCAGGCCGCCCGCGCCGGTGTGCGAGACGTTGAACCTGCCCGGATTGGCTTTCGCGTCCGCGACGAATTCGCCGACGCTCTTCCACGGCGCCGACGGGTGCACCACGAGGATCTGGTGGCTTTCGCTGATCTTCGCGACCGGCGCGAAGCTCTTCGCCGGATCGTAGCCGGCGCTCGCCGACACCGCCGGGATCACGGCGAGCACGCTGGTGTTGCCGACCAGCAGGGTCAGGCCGTCGGGCGCGGCGGTGGCGACCGCCCGGGCGCCGATCGCGCCGCCGGCGCCGGGACGGTTCTCGACGATCGCGGGCTGGCCGAGCTTCGGCAGGATTTGGGAGAGGAGGCGCGCCGGAATGTCGGTCGGGCCGCCCGGCGCCGAGGGCACGATCAGGCGGATCGGCTTGTCGGGGAAGCCCTGCGCGAGAGCCGCGCCGCCAAGCGCGCAAGCCGCTGATGCACCAAGAAAATGCCTGCGCGTGAGCATCGTTTCCTCCGCTTGGGCGGGAACTTGCATGCGGTCCGGCGCGTGCACAAGTAGCCCTCGACCGCTTCGCCGCCGCACCGTGCGGCGCTAAGGTGGCGCAACGAGTCGGCAGAGCTTTCCCATGCGCCAGTACCACGAGCTGATGGAACGCATCCTCCGCGAGGGGGTGGAGAAGCGCGACCGCACCGGCACCGGCACGCGCTCGGTGTTCGGCCACCAGATGCGCTTCGATCTCGCCGACGGTTTCCCGCTGGTCACCACCAAGAAGCTGCACGTGAAGTCGATCATCCACGAGCTGCTCTGGTTTCTCGCCGGCGACACCAACATCAAATACCTGAACGATCACGGCGTGCGCATCTGGGACGAGTGGGCCGACGAGCGCGGCGATCTCGGGCCGGTCTACGGCCAGCAGTGGCGCTCATGGCCGGCGGCGGACGGCGCCACGATCGACCAGATCGGCAAGCTGGTCGAAATGATCCGCAAGAACCCCGACTCGCGGCGGCTGATCGTCACCGCGTGGAATCCGGCCGAGGTGGACAAGATGGCGCTGCCGCCATGCCACTGCCTGTTCCAGTTCTACGCCGCGGAGGGCCGGCTCTCCTGCCAGCTCTATCAGCGCTCGGCCGACACGTTCCTCGGCGTGCCGTTCAACATTGCGTCCTATGCGCTGCTGACCCTGATGGTCGCGCAGGTGACCGGGCTAAAGCCGGGCGAGTTCATCCACACGCTCGGCGACGCGCATCTCTATCTCAATCATCTCGAGCAGGCGCATCTGCAGCTCTCGCGCGCGCCAAAGCCGCTGCCGGTGATGCGGCTTGATCCCGCCGTGAAGGATCTGTTCGCGTTCCGCTACGAGGACTTCACGCTCGAAGGCTACGACGCGCATCCGCACATCAAGGCCGAGGTCGCGGTGTGAGCGACGGCTCGCTGGCGATCCGTCGCGCGCGCCCCGGCGAGGCCGCGCTCGCGCTGCAGTTCGTGCGCGAGCTCGCCGAATACGAAAAGCTCACCCACGAGATGGAAGCGACCGAGGCGATGATCGACGCCGCGCTGTTCGGGCCGGCGCCGCGCGTGTCGTGCGATTTTGCCGAATGGGAGGGCGAGGTGGTCGGCTTCGCGCTCTGGTTCCTGAACTTCTCCACCTTCAGCGGCCGCGCCGGCATCTATCTGGAAGACCTGTTCGTGCGGCCGGCGTTTCGCGGGCGCGGCATCGGCAAGGCGCTGATGGTGCATCTTGCGCGCACCTGCGTGGAGAACGGCTGGGCGCGGCTGCAATGGTCGGTGCTCGACTGGAATACGCCGTCGATCGAATTCTACAAATCGCTCGGCGGCGTGATGCTGGACGAGTGGACCGGTGTGCGCGTCTCCGGCGACGCGCTGGCGCGGCTGGCGAGGGCAAGCGGCTGATGCAGATCGTGCTGATCGCGGCGGTCGCCGACAACGGCGTGATCGGGCAGGGCGGCGCGATGCCGTGGCGGCTGAAATCCGACATGCGCCATTTCGTTGCGCTCACCGTCGGCAAGCCGGTGGTGATGGGGCGCAAGACCTGGCTCTCGCTCGCGATCAGGCCGCTGCCGCGGCGCACCAACATCGTGGTGACGCGCGATCGCGCGTTCACCGCGCCCGGCGTTCTGGTCGCGCCCGGCCTCGACGCGGCATTGCAGGCCGCGCGCGGCGACGCGCTGCGCCGCGGCGTGGACGCCATCATGGTAATCGGCGGCGGGGACCTTTACGCGCAGGCGATGCCGTTCGCCGACCGGCTGGAGATCACGCAGATCCATGCGAGCCCGAAGGGCGATGTCCGATTTCCCGCGATCGATCCGACGCTGTGGCACGAAAGCACACGCGAAAGCCACACGGCCGGGCCGAACGACGATGCCGGGTTCGATTTCGTGACCTATCTGAAGAAAAGCCTTCACGCTACGGTCAATTAAGGCTGCTCCGCGACGCTGCGCCGCAGCAGGGCGCCCGCGTTGAAAGCCACCGATGTGTCCCATATAACCCCGCACGGAAGCGCTCGGAACCAGACGGGATTCGCCGAGCCGGAGAGATTTTCATGCCATGGAGTAATCAAGGCGGCGGCCCCTGGGGCTCGGGAGGCTCCAAGGGACCGTGGGGCCAGGGACCGCAATCGTCCGGGCCGACGCCACCCGACCTCGAGGAGTTGCTGCGCCGCAGCCAGGACAAGCTGAAAAGCGTGCTGCCGGGCGGCAATCTCGGTGGCCGCGGCGTCCTGCTGATCGTGGCCGCAGCGCTGCTCGTGTGGGGCTTCTCGGGCTTCTTCAAGGTCGAGCCGGACGAGCTCGGCGCGGTGCTGCGCTTCGGCAAGTACACGCGCGACGCCCAGCCGGGGCTGAACTACCACCTGCCTTATCCGATCGAGACCGTGCTCACGCCGAAGGTCACGCGCGTCAACCGCATCGACATCGGCATGCGGATCATCGAGGACCCGCGCCGCAGCTCGCAGCAAATCCGCGACATTCCGGAAGAGAGCCTGATGCTCACCGGCGACGAGAACATCGTCGACGTCGATGTGTCGGTGTTCTGGCAGGTGAAGGTCGGCGGCGCGAAGGACTACCTGTTCAACATCCAGAATCCGGAAATCACCGTGAAGGCGGTGGCCGAAAGCGCCATGCGCGAGGTGGTCGGCCGTTCCGACATTCAGCCGATCCTGACCGGCGCGCGGCAATCGATCGAGACCTCGGTGCATGAGCTGATGCAGAAGGTGCTCGATACCTATCAGGCCGGCGTCCAGATCACGCAGGTGCAGATGCAGAAGGTCGATCCGCCGGCGCAGGTGATCGAGAGCTTCCGCGAGGTGCAGGCGGCGCGCGCCGACCTCGTGCGCCTGCAGAACGAAGCCGAGACCTACGCCAACCAGAAGGTCCCGGAGGCGAAGGGACAGGCCTCGAAGATCCTGCAGGACGCCGAAGCCTACAAGTCGCAGACCGTCGCGGAAGCGACCGGCCAGGCCGCGCGCTTCGGCAAAGTCTATGAGGAATACAAAAAGGCGCCGCAGGTCACGCGCCAGCGCATCTACCTGGAAACGATGGAGCGCGTATTCGGCGGCACCGACAAGATCATCCTCGATTCCGGTTCCGGCGCTCAGGGCAGCAACAACACCGGCGTCGTGCCGATCCTGCCGCTCAACGAAATGACGCGGCGTCCGACGACGGGAGGCACCCAATGAAGCTCGGTATCGCCGGCGGCGTCCTCGCCGTTCTCGCCGTCATCGCGGCGATCGTCGGATACTCGTCGCTGTTCACCGTGTACCAGACCCGGCTTGCGCTGGTCGTGCGTCTCGGCCAGCCGGTCAAGATCGTGACCGAGCCGGGACTGAACTTCAAGCTGCCCCTGATCGACAGCGTGATCTATGTCGACAAGCGCATCCTCGACCTGGAGAACGCCGCGCAGGAGGTGATCGCATCCGACCAGAAGCGGCTCGTGGTCGACGCATTCGCGCGCTACCGCATCCGCGACGCGCTGCTGTTCTACCAATCGGTCGGCACCATCGAGGGCGCGAATTCGCGTCTCTCGACGCTGCTCAACGCCGCGCTGCGCCGCGTACTCGGCGAGGCGACGCTCACCCACGTGGTGCGCGACGACCGCGCCGCGCTGATGGCGCGCGTGCGCGAGCAGCTCGACCGCGAGGCGGCCGCCTTCGGCATCACGGTGGTCGACGTACGCATCCGCCGCGCCGACCTGCCGGCCGAGAACAGCCAGGCGGTGTACGACCGCATGAAGTCCGAGCGCAAACGCGAGGCGACCGAGTTCCGCGCGCAGGGCTCGCAGCGTGCGCAGGAGATCCGCGCCCGCGCCGACCGCGACGTGACCGTCATCGTCGCCGAGGCGCAGTCCAAGGGCGATGCCATGCGCGGCGAGGGCGAGGCGGAACGCAACCGCATCTTCGCCGAGGCCTTCGGCAAGGACCCCGACTTCTTCGCCTTCTACCGCTCGATGCAGGCCTACGAGGCCGGGCTGCGCCACAACGA
The DNA here is from genome assembly GCA_035277225.1 of Xanthobacteraceae bacterium. Classification (GTDB taxonomy): domain Bacteria; phylum Pseudomonadota; class Alphaproteobacteria; order Rhizobiales; family Xanthobacteraceae; genus PALSA-894. Next base: position 5,433 of record DATEKY010000221.1, on the reverse strand, counting down.
CACCCGCATGGTGCTCAAGCCGGACAGCGACTTCTTCCGCTATTTCGCCGATCCGGCCGGCAAGGCGCGCGAGGACGCGAAGAAATAGGCTTTCTCCCTGGTGTGGCGGTTCGGAAGTCCGCATCACCATTGCGGCGAGTCCGTCATGCGGACTTCTGAACCAAAGCCACACCAGTTCAATAAGTTGCTGGTGTCCTTCGATTCCGAAGTTCGCAAATGAGGGTGCCGCAAAATGGTGCGAACTTCGGAACCGGGACACTAGCCGTGATCTTTTCCGAAAACCGGTATCCACTTTTCGGGATCACGCCCTAATATCCGCCAGCTTGCGCCGCGCTCCCCGTGCGGCGCCATTCCGGTTGTTCCCGCATGGCGGATTTCATCGTCGCGCTCGGCCTCGTGTTCGTGATCGAGGGACTGATCTTCGCCGTCAGTCCGTCGGCGGCGAAGAACGCGATGGCGCATGTGCTGGAAACCGCCGACGGGCCGCTGCGTGTGGTCGGGATCGCCTCGGCGATCGTCGGCGTCGTGCTGGTGTGGTTCATCCGCGGATAGAGCGCGGTTTACATCTTCGCCAGGAACGCGCGCGCCTCCGCGACGTCGGTCCGGCTTGCGTCGGCATCGGCCGCGAGCGCGACCGCCTTGCCGTAATAGTCGCGCGCCCTGGCGGCGTTGCCGAGCTTCTCGGCGGCTTTCGCCGCGCCGATCATGGCGCCGAGGCGGTTCGCCTCCTTGCCCATCACCGCCTCGTAGGCGGCGAGGGCTTCCTTCGCCATGCCGCGCTCGAGCAGCATCGTGCCGTAGAGCTCGCGCGCGGGGGTGGGCACGCCCGGCGTCACCGGATGCTTCTCGGTGCGGTCCTCGGCGTCCGCGGCGGCGCCCATCGCGGCAAGCGCGTCGGCGTGCTTGCCCTCGGCATAGAGCGCCCAGGCGCTCGCGACCTGCCACTGGATATCGACCTGCTCGCTCCAGTAGGCGTCCTTCGCGGCGCGCAGTCTGTCGCGCAGCTCGGCGAGCCTGGCGATGTCGGCCTTCGCGGCGCCGGCATTGCCGGAGCGGGCCGCGCCGAGCGCGCGGGCGAAATGCGTCATCGCCTGCACGTGCGCGAGCGGGCTTGGCCGGACCTCGAGCGCCGCCGCGGCCTTCCAGTCGCGGCGTTCGACCGCATAGCGCGCCGGCGAGACGGCCAGCGCATAGGGCCCGACCAGGAATGTCTCGGTGAAGCCGGTTACCGTGGTCATCTCGTCGAGCACGGCCTTGGCGGCCTTGTCCTGGCCGAGCTGCAGGTAGGCGTAGACCTGATAGTCCATCGCGTGCAGCTGATCGTGGAAGTCGTTCGCCTGCCTGGCGACGCGCTGCGCTTCCTTGTTGGAGGCGATCGACTCCTTCCAGTAGCCGACGCGCGTGAAGATATGCGACGGCATGTGCTGCGCGTGGGCGGCGCCCGGCGCGATCTTCGCGTAGAGCCGCGCGGCTTCGAGCCCCTTATCGGCCAGCGCCGGCGTGTCGTAGAGGTGGATCAGGTAATGCGCGACGCCGGGATGGCGCGGCTGGCGCTTGAAGATCGGCTCCAGGATCGCCGCGCCCTTGAGCTGGTTCGCGTAGGTCTTGTCGTTCGGCGAGGCCGCGACGTTGAGCGTGATGCCGTAGAAGATCTGCGCCTCGTCGTCGTTCGGGTAGCGCGCCGCGAGCGCTTCCATCGCCTTGAGATAGGCCTGCACGCGCGCGCCATGCGGAACCTTGTCGTGGTCCGCATACATCACCGCCAGCGCGTCGATATAGTCGCGCTCGCGCTGGCTCTTGGCGCCGACGCTCTTTCCCTTGGCGATCGCGGCGGCGCCCTCGGCGAGATTCTTCGCGGGCGTCGGGACGTGCGGGTTCCACAACAGGCTCAGCGCGATGCCCCAGTACGCGATGCCGCATTCCGGGTCGGCCTTGAGGGTTTCCTCGAAGATCTCCTTCGACGACTGGTACCAGAACGAATGCTGATAGCGCATCGCGCGGTCGAAGCGCCGCTGCGCCGTCTCGTTGCACGAGGTCTCGAAATGCACGATGCCGAACTGCTTCTCGGTATCGTCCTGCTGCGCAACCGCCGTGATCGGCGATGCGGTCGCGACCACGGCTGCCGCTGCGAAGAATAGTCGCACGTGCCTCGACATGGCTGGCTCCTCCAAATCGCGTTGCGATGCGCAACGCTAGGAGCCCGCCGGGCGGAAGTCATAAGCGAGAAACGGGATTTCTATGGGAAGCCTATGCTATCCTCGGCGGCGGAGAAACGCATGCAGGATCGGGCGGTTACCTTCGGGCGCTATCGTCTCGACCCAGGTGTCGGACTGACGTCCGGCGCGCGCGATGTCCACCTCACGCCGAAGGCCCTCGCGCTGCTGTCCTTCATGGCCGAGCGCCCGGGCGAGGTGATCACCAAGGAGCAGCTGTTCGGCGCGGTCTGGCCCGAGGTCGCGGTCGGCGACGCCGCGCTCGTCACCTGCATCCAGGAACTGCGCAAGGCCCTGCGCGACGACGCGCGCCGTCCCCGCTACATCGAGACGCTGCACCGTCGCGGCTACCGCTTCATCGCCAAAGCGACTGCCTCGACCAACACGGCGTCGTCGGCCCCGCCGCTGCCCGTCTCCGGCGAGAACGCGCTGCCGCTGCCGGATCGTCCCTCGATCGCGGTGCTGCCGTTCGCCAATATGAGCGACGACCCGGACCAGGACCATGTCGCCGACGGTATTTCCGAGGACCTGATCACCGGCCTGTCGCGCATCCGCTGGCTGTTCGTGATCGCGCGCAATTCGAGCTTCGTCTACCGCAACCGCGCGGTCGACGTGAAGGACGTGTCGCGCGCGCTCGGCGTGCGCTACGTGCTGGAAGGCAGCGTGCGCCGCGCCGGCAACCGGTTGCGCATCACCGCGCAACTCGTCGATGCGATCAGCGGCGGCCATCACTGGGCCGAACGCTACGACCGCGAGATCGGCGACATCTTCGCCATGCAGGACGAGATCACCCGCAGCGTCGCGGCGGCGATCGAGCCGCAACTGCTCGCCGCCGAAGGCGTGCGCACGCTGGCGCGCTCCGCCGACGATCTCGGCGCGTGGGAGCTCGTGGCGCGCGCCCAGACGCATTTCGCGCGGATGACCAAGGCGGACTATGCAACCGCAATTACGATCCTCGGACGGGCCGTCGAGCTTTATCCGGACTATGCGCCGGCGCGCAGTCTGCTGGCATTTTCACTGGCTTTTGCCGCGCACATGGGCTGGATCGACCGCGATCTGCTCCCCGGCCGCGAGCACGCCACGCGCGCCATCGCTCTCGACGAGCGGGACCCCTGGGGTCATATCGCGCTCGGCTATTCGGCGATGATGGAGCGGCGCACCGAGGAGTCGATCGCGGCGTTTCGGCGGGCGGTCGAGCTCAATCCAAACTCCGCGGCGGCACACGCGCATCTGAGCCACGGCCTCGCGTTCGCCGGTCATGACGGGCAGGCGATCGCGCATGCGGAAGAGGCCGTGAGGCTCAGTCCGATGGATCCGTTGTCGGCGCTCTGTACCGGGTCGATCGCGGTCGCGCACTTCACGGCCGGCCGTTACCGGGAGGCCGCGCGATACACGGCGGAAGCCGCGCGCCTGCGGCCGGGCTTTCAGGGCGCGCACCGGCTGCACTGTGCAAGCCTTGCGCTGGCCGGACAGGTCGATGAAGCGCGCACGCATTTTGCGACGGTACGTCGCGAGCAACCGCATCTGTCGGTGGCATGGATCAGGGCCAATATTCCCTACCAGACGCCGGAACTGATGGAGCGGTTCCTGAACGGAATGCGCAAAGCCGGTCTGGAAGACGAGGTCCCCGATTACCGGCCGGAAAATAGCGGCCAGCCGCCTTTCCGCCCCAATCCCCCGGCCTAGTGAATCCGCGACGATACTACCCTTGCGTCCATCCGGGCGCGAGCGCACTGTCGCGCGATTCCTTGACCCTTTTCGGAGCTTTGACGCCTATGGCCGGCCCCTTCGCTTACCTCGCCGCATTACGCCGACCCGCGCTCGCGCTGACCGCCGCGGCGGTGATCGCTTTCCCGCTCGCCGCGCAGGCGCAGGGACGCGGTCCGGACAAGATCGCCGACGTCGCCGAGGCGGTGATCGACGCAGTGGTCAATATTTCAACCTCGCAGACGGTCACGGCCGGCGGCGCGACGCCGCGCCAGGGACCGGGCCAGAATCCCGAAGCGCGGCCGGGCCCGCAGCTTCCGCCCGGCTCGCCGTTCGAGGAGTTCTTCGAGGAGTTCTTCAAGAACCGCCGCGGGCAGGGCGAGAACAAGGGCGGCGGCCAGCCGCGCCGGGTCAATTCGCTCGGCTCCGGCTTCGTGATCGATGCGGCCGGCATCGTGGTCACCAACAATCACGTCATCGCCGACGCCGACGAGATCACGGTGGTGTTCAACGACGGCTCCAAGCTCAAGGCCGAGCTGATCGGCAAGGACAGCAAGACCGACCTCGCGGTGCTGCGCGTGAAGCCCGACAAGCCGCTCAAGGCGGTGAAGTTCGGCAACTCCGAAAAGCTGCGGCTCGGCGAATGGGTGATCGCGATCGGCAACCCGTTCAGCCTCGGCGGCTCGGTGACGGCCGGCATCGTGTCGGCGCGCAACCGCGACATCAATTCGGGCCCCTACGACAACTACATCCAGACCGACGCCGCGATCAATCGCGGCAACTCGGGCGGCCCGCTGTTCAACCTCGAAGGCGAGGTGGTCGGCGTCAACACCGCGATCATCTCGCCCTCCGGCGGCTCGATCGGCATCGGCTTTGCGGTGCCGGCGAACACCGCGATGGCGGTGATCGACCAGTTGCGCGAGTTCAAGGAAGTGCGGCGCGGCTGGCTCGGCGTGCGCATCCAGCAGGTGACCGACGAGATCGCGGACAGCCTCGGCATCAAGCCGACGCGCGGCGCGCTGGTCGCCGGCATCGACGACAAGGGACCGGCCAAGCCGGCCGGCATCGAGCCGGGCGACGTGATCGTCAAGTTCGACGGCAAGGACATCAAGGAGATGCGCGACCTGCCGAAGATCGTCGGCGACACGCCGATCGGCAAGGACGTGCCCGTGGTGATCATCCGCAAGGGCAAGGAAGAGACCAAGACGGTGCGGCTCGGCCGGCTCGAGGACACGCCGCAGCAGGCCTCGGTGAAGACCGACGCGCCGGCGCCGGACAAGCCGGTGGTGCAGAAGGCGCTCGGGCTCAACCTCGCCAACATGAGCGACGATCTGCGCAAGAAGTACAAGATCAAGGACGGCGTGAAGGGCGTGGTGATCGTCGAGGTCGACGCCAATTCGCCCGCCGCCGAGAAGCGGCTCAACGCCGGCGACGTGATCGTCAAGGTGACCGACGAGGAAGTCGCCAACCCCGCCGACGTGCAGAAGCGCATCGACCAGCTCAAGAAGGATGG
>DATEKY010000220.1:0-4275 GCA_035277225.1 Xanthobacteraceae bacterium | reverse complement strand
CTTGACGCCCTGCTGCTTGATCCAGGCGACATGATCTTTCGAGCTGCTGCCCGGAATGGACTTGCGGCCGATCAGCAGCATCGGGGCGTTGTTGACGAGGCCGACCGGCTCGAACGCGGTCTGCGTGTCGTAGCGCAAATTGTTGAACAGGCTCGGCGCCGCCAGCAGCGCGACGTGATTGATCAGCACCGTGGAGCCGTCGGGCGCCGAGCGCGCGACGCGGTCGTTCGCGATGGTGCTGCCGCCGCCGACCACGTTCTCGATCAGCACGTTGCGGCCGAGCGCGCGCGACATCTGCTCGCCGATCAGGCGCGCCACGGTGTCGGTGCCGCCGCCGGCCGAGTACGGGACCACGATCGTCACGTTCTTGGTGATCGGCTGCGCCGCGGCCGGCGCCGTCAGGGCAGCCAGCAGAAAACAAGCACTCGTCAGCACACGCCTGCGGTCGATCACGGAGGCCTCCCTCGCCATTTTTGTTGGGCCAAGCTACGTCGCCGCACACGACAGGGCAACGTCGCCGTTGACGCGGGCGGCGCCCGGCGCGAGCCTTAAGGCAAACATCGGGAGGACTGCATGCGCGTTGATCGCCGCTCGGCCTTGATCGGAGCTGCCGGCCTGATCGGCCTCACGGCCGGCCGCGCCTTCGGGCAAAGCCAGGGCGTGTCGCAGGCCGCCGCCAGCGCGGTCGCGGCCTCGCGCGCCGAACACGCGAAGCTTGCCGCCGCCTGCGACACGCAGTTCGTCGGCCTCGCCTCGCCCACCGGGCCACGCTCCGAGGTCGGTGGGCATCCGTGCCAAGGGATCTACTGGACGCCGAAAGGCCAGCGTCCGCGCGTTGCGCTGATCGCGACGCACTACAACGTCGACTTCGCGGAGCACTATCTCGCGCCGTACATCGCAACGCGCGGCTACGGCTTCCTCGGCTGGAACACGCGATATCGCGGCGCCGAGGACCTGTTCACGCTCGAGCACGCGCTGATCGACATCGGCGCCGGCGTCAAATGGCTGCGTGACAACGGCGTCGAGCGCGTGGTGATCCTGGGCAATTCCGGCGGCGGCTCGCTGATGGGCGCCTATCAGGCCGAAGCGACCGCGCCGACCTTGCACAGCGCGATGCAGGGCGCAGCGAACGCTGCGCTGTCGAACCTGCCGAAGACCGATCTCTACATCTCGCTCAACGCGCATTCGGGCCGGCCCGAGGTGCTCACCAACTGGCTCGATCCGTCGGTGACCGACGAGCGCGATCCGGTCGCGACCGACCAGTCGCTCAACATGTACAACAAGGACTTCGGCCCGCCCTATTCCGAGGAGTTCATCACGCGCTATCGCGCGGCACAGCGCGTGCGCAACCAGCGCATCACCGACTGGTGCAAATCGGAATTGAAGCGGCTGAACGCGGCCGGCATTCCGGATTTCCTGTTCCCGCTGTTCCGCGCCTGGGCGGACCTGCGCTTCATGGATGGACGCATCGATCCGTCCGACCGCGTCACACCGGGCTGCTATCGCGGCGATCCGGCGGTCGCGAACCGCGGCTTCGGGCTCGGCCGCGCCTGCACCTTGCGCAGCTGGCTCTCGATGTGGAGCCTGGAAACGTCGAAGTGCCAGGGGCCGGAGCAGCTCGCCAAATTCGCGATCCCGGCGCTGGTGATCCAGAGCCGCGCCGACCAAGGCGTTTTCCTGAGCGACGCAGCCAAGATGTTCGAGGCGGTCGGCTCGAAGGACAAGACGGTCGAGCTGATCCCGGGCAACCACTATCTCGAGGACGGGCCGGACTATCGCCATCGCGCCGCGCAGATCGTCGCGGACTGGCTCAAGACGCGCGTGTGAACTTGTGAGCCGCGCGGCCTTGTGCCACTGATCCTCGAAAAATCGGGGGAGACTTTCATGGATCAGACACGCCGCCGTCATCTATCGCTACTCGGCGCCGCTCTCGCCGCGCCGGCGCTGCCGCGCCTCGCACGGGCGCAAGCCTGGCCCGCGAAGCAGCCGATCCGCGCCATCATTCCGTTCACCGCCGGCTCGACGATCGACATCGTGGCGCGCATCGTATTCGAGCCGCTCTCGCAGCAGCTCGGCCAATCGATCATCGTGGAAAATCGCGGCGGTGCCGGCGGCACGATCGGCGCCGGCATGGTGGCGCGGGCCGATCCGGACGGCTACACGCTGCTCGCCCACTCCGCCGCGCATGTGGTAACTCCCGCGATCTACCCGAATGCGCCGTACGATGCCGCGCGCGATTTCGTAGCGGTCGCGGCACTCGGCTCATCGCCCAACATCGTGGTGGTCGCGCCGGACAAAGGCATCAAGACGCTGCGGGAGCTGGTCGCCGCCGCCAAGCAGAAGGGTGGTGCGATGACGTTCGGCACCGCGGGCGTCGGCTCGTCGACGCATTTCTCGACCGAGCGCTTCCGCTTCAGCGCCGGATTCGAAGGCGTGCACGTGCCGTTCCGCGGCATGCCCGAGGTGCTGACCGAGGTGATGACCGGGCGCGTCGACTTCTGCTTCTCCACGATCGCGTCGGCGCTGCCGTTCATCCGCGACGGGAAGCTCGTCGCGCTCGCGGTCTCGACGCCGAAACGAAGCTCGTCGCTGCCCAACGTGCCGACCACGACCGAGCTCGGCTATGCCAATTCCGACTACACGTTCTGGAACGGGCTGTTCGCGCCGGCGAAGACACCGAGCGACATCGTCGAGCGGCTGCATCAGGAGGCGCTGAAAGCGGCCAACACGCCGGCGGTCAGGGAGAAACTGGCGCAGCAGGGCATCGACGCGATGCCGATCACGGCGGCCGAGTTCGATGCGCTGATCCGGAAGGAAATCGCGGAGAGCATCGCGCTGGTCAAGGCGGCCGGCATCAAGGTGAACTGACACGTCGTCATGGCCGGGCTTGGCCCGGCCATGACGGACATCATTCAGCCCCGACGAACCAGTCGGCGATCTGCGCACCGGTCCAGAACAGCACGCCCTGGCGCGAGGCCATCAGCTCGACCGCCTTGCGAAAGTGCTTCAGCCGGTGCGGCGCGCCCATGATGTAGGGGTGCTGCACCAGCGCCATCACGCGCGCGCCGTCGGCCGCATCCTCGTAGATCTGCTCGAACTGGTCGCGCGCGCGATCGAAATACTCCGATGCCTTGTGATGCTGGATCAGCATCATGGCGACGTCGTTGCATTCCTGCGTGTAGGGCACGTTGAGGATGGATTTGGTGCGCGTGTTCAGCCACACCGGCTGGTCGTCGAGCACCCAGTCGCAGACATAGTCGTAGCCTTCCTCCACCAGGAGGTCCGGCGTTTCCCAGGTCTCGGTGAGGCCGGGGCCGAGCCAGCCGCGCGGCGCCTTGCCGCAAGCCTGCGTAATCACCTCGCGGGTGCGGCGGATGTCGGCGCGCTCGTCCTCCACCTTCTGCATGTTGCGCTGGGTGAAGCCGTGGCCGATGAATTCCCAGTTGCGCTCGTTCGCGGCCGCGACGATCTGCGGATACGCGGCGATCGCCGAGCCGTTAATCGCGAGCGTCGCCGGCACCTTGAACTCGTCGAACACCTTCAGCATGCGCCAGAAGCCGACGCGATTGCCGTATTCGTGCCAGGCCCAGTTCGGGATGTCGGGCGACGGCGCGCCGCCGGCCGGCGGGGTGAGCACCGTGCGCGGCATGGCTGAGAGGATGTCCCATTCCTCGACGTTGACGATGCACCACACCACCATGCGGGCGCCGCCGGGAAGCTTCAGCTTCTTGCGGCCATCGATCGGCGAGTAGACGATGCGTTCGGTCGGCAGCAGGCCGACCGGCGGACGCTTCGATGGGTCGTTCATTCTGCGGCCTTCGAGGCGCCGGTCTGCGCCTGATACCAGTCGAGGATCTGCTCGCCGTTCCAGTGCAGCACGCCGTCGTGTGCCGCGACGTGATCGTAGATTTGCTCCAGATACTTGATGCGGTGCGGCTGGCCCGAGATGTAGGGATGGATCGCGAGCGAAATGATTTTCGCGCGCTCCCCGCCTTCGGCGTAGAGCCGGTCGAACTGGTCGACGGTGCGCTTCAACAGATAGTCGCTCTCGTGATGCTGCACGATCATCATCGGAATATCATTGAGCTCGACCGAATACGGCAGCGTCACCAGCGGACCCTGCGCGGTGCGGATCACGGTCGGCTCGTCGTCGTAGACCCAGTCGCCGATGTATTTGACGCCCGCCGCGGCGAGCAGCTCCGGCGTCTCGTAGGTCTGCGTCAGGCCGGGGCCGAGCCAGCCGACCGGGCGCTTGCCGGTGAAGTTCTCCAGAAT
>DATEKY010000219.1:0-2937 GCA_035277225.1 Xanthobacteraceae bacterium | reverse complement strand
GACAGTGTCGAAAAAGTCTGATATGATCTTCGGTTAATAACAAGGTCGGCTGCGGCGCTCGCCGTACCAGCCGCATCGGGAGGACCAAAATGTCGTCGGTGCAGATTCGCGACGTGCGCAAGTCATTCGGTAGTTTTGAAGTTCTGCACGGCGTGACCATACCGATCGAGGACGGCGAATTCGTCGTGCTGGTGGGGCCATCGGGCTGCGGCAAATCGACCTTGCTGAGGATGCTCGCGGGGCTGGAAAACATCACCTCCGGGACGATTTCGATCGGCGAGCGCGTCGTCAACAATGTCCAGCCCAAGGAGCGGGACATTGCGATGGTGTTCCAGAACTATGCGCTCTACCCGCATATGACGGTCGCCGACAACATGGGCTTCTCGCTGAAGCTGCGCGGAGCCAGGAGCGACGAGATCAAGAAGGGCGTGGCGAGCGCAGCCGAGATCCTGGACCTCACTCCGCTGCTCGACCGCTATCCGCGCCAGCTCTCCGGCGGCCAGCGCCAGCGTGTCGCCATGGGACGCGCCATCGTCCGTGATCCCCAGGTGTTTTTGTTCGATGAGCCGCTCTCCAACCTCGATGCCAAGCTGCGCGTCGCCATGCGCACCGAGATCAAGGAGCTGCACCAGCGGCTGAAGACCACCACCGTCTACGTCACGCACGACCAGATCGAGGCGATGACGATGGCCGACAAGATCGTCGTGATGCACGACGGCATCGTGGAGCAGATCGGCACGCCGCTCGATCTCTACGACAAGCCGGACAACCAGTTCGTCGCGGGCTTCATCGGTTCGCCGGCGATGAATTTCCTGAAAGGCAAGGTCAAGGCGAACGGCTCCGCCGCCTTCGAGGGGCCGCAGGGCGTGAAGCTTCCGCTCGCGGCATTGCCGGCCAATTCGGACGGCCGCCCGGCGGTATACGGCATCCGCCCCGAGCATTTCACGCTCGCCGATGACGGCGCCGAGGCCGAGATCGTGGTGGTCGAGCCGACCGGCTCGGAGACGCAGGTATTCGCCAAGATCGGCGGCGAAGACGTCGTCGCGGTGTTCCGCGAGCGGCACAAGTTCGAGCCCGGCGACAAGGTCCGGCTCAAGCCCGATCCGTCACTGGTGCATCTGTTCGACGAGGCGACGGGCAAGCGATTGAACGCCTGAGATTCAATCAACAACAATCCAGCAAAACGCTAAGGAGAAGAAGACTATGACAATGATGTCTCGCCGCGCATTGGTGAAAGGCGGCACTGCGGCTGCGGCCGCGAGCGCGCTCACGGGTCCCGCTCTGCTCGATTGGGCCAAGGCCTGGGCGCAGAACGCGCCGTGGAAGCCCGAGAAGAACGCCAAGCTCTCGATGCTGCGCTGGAAGTATTTCGTTCAGGCGGAAGACGACGCGTTCGTGAAGCTGACCGAAGCGTTCACCAAGGCGACCGGCGTGCCGGTGACGATCTCGCGCGAGTCCTACGAGGACGTGCAGCCGAAGGCCTCGGTCGCGGCCAACACCGGCACCGGCCCGGACATCTTCTGGGGCCTCTACTCGCTGCCGCATCTGTTCCCGCAGAAGTGCCTCGACGTCACCGACGTCGCCGACTACCTCGGCAAGAAGTACGGCGGCTGGGTGCCGAGCGCGATCCAGTACGGCAAGAGCGGCAACAAGTGGATCGCGATCCCGATCTGCTATTCCGGCAACATGATCAATTACCGCGTCGAGGCGAGCAAGAAGGCCGGCTTCGACAAGATCCCCGACAAGACCGACGGCTTCCTCGAATACGCCAAGGCGATGAAGAAGAACAACACGCCGGGCGGCTTCGCGCTCGGGCACGCCTCGGGCGACGGCAACGGCTGGGTGCACTGGTGCCTGTGGTCACACGGCGGCTATACGGTCGACAAGAGCGACAAGGTGATCATCAATTCGCCGGAGACCGCGAAGGCGCTCGAATACGCCAAGCAGCTCTATGAGGCCATGATCCCGGGTGTCGCCTCGTGGAACGACGCCTCGAACAACAAGGCGTTCCTCGGCAACGAGATCAACTGGACCGACAACGGCATCTCGATCTACGTCGCGGCGCAGCGCGACCAGACCAAGAACGACATCGCCAAGGACATGGATCACTCGTTCTGGCCGGTCGGTCCGTCCGGCAAGCCGACCGAGCTGCATCTGATGTATCCGGCGCTGGCGATGACCTACACCAAGTTCCCGCAGGCCTCGAAGGCGCTGATCGCGTTCATGCTCGAGGCCGACAACTTCAACCCGTGGATCGAGTCGGCGCAGGGCTACCTCACGCACTGCCTCAACGAGTACGACAAGAACCCGGTGTGGACCGCGGATCCGAAGCGCGCGCCGTTCCGCGAGGCGGCGAAGCGTTCGCTCACCGCCGGCGGGCTCGGCTCGGTCGGCGAGAAGGCCGCGACCGCGATCGCGGACTTCGTGGTGCTCGACATGTTCGCGAGCTACTGCACCGGCCGCGAGGACGTGAAGGGCGCGATCTCGATCGCCGAGCGCCAGCTCAAGCGCATCTATCGCTGACACAAACGGCCGGGGCGCTCGCCCCGGCCGGCATATTTCGGAGCGGGCAGGCGGCCGCCGGGGCCGTCTGCCTGCTAATTCCGCTCTCTTTCGCGGGGCGCGGGGGGCGATTTCGAGGTAGCGTATGGCGGACATTGCAGTGCAGGGCCAAAACCCGCGGCGCCCGGTGCGCGAGATCACCGCGTGGGACCGGCTCAAGGTCGACCGCAACTGGCTCGGCTTCTGGTTCATGCTGCCGGCCGCAGCGTTCCTGATTTTGTTCCTCGCCTATCCGCTCGGTCTCGGCGTCTGGCTCTCCTTCACCGACGCACGGCTCGGCCGCGAGGGCGTGTTCGTCGGGATCGAGAACTACGACTTCCTGCGTGACGACGCGATCTTCTGGCTGTCGGTGTTCAACACGATCCTCTACACGAC
>DATEKY010000218.1:0-2158 GCA_035277225.1 Xanthobacteraceae bacterium | reverse complement strand
GGCTCGGCCATGAACACCATGCCGGGCTTGAAGACCTGCTCGAACGGCTCGGCATGCACGTGCTCGCAGAACACGTGCGGACCGTCGGTGATGAGATCGATGCCGTGCGCGTGAATCGGGCGCGACTGCACGCCCTTCTCGCGGAAGAACCTGCCGGCGGTGCGGATCGCTTCGAGGGAATTGCCCGGCTTGATCTCGGCCGCCATCTTTTCGAAGCCCGGCAGCGCGATCTCATCCCAGAAACGCTTCACCATGTCGGTCGGCGGGCCGAGGCAGATCGGTGAACCGATCTGTGCGGTGTAGCCGCGATAGCCGGCCGCAAGCTCCATGTTGATGATGTCGCCCTGCTGCAGCACGCGCGAGGACGGACGCGGATTGCCGAACACCTGCGCGGGATTGGCCATCGGGGTCGAGCCGATGATCAGAAAGTCGATGTCGCCGCCGCCTTCCAGGATCGCGGTGCCGGCCGCGGCGCGCAGCTGATATTCCGTCACGCCGGGCCGCGCGCGCGCCACCATCGCGTTCATGGCGTCTTCGCATAGCTTGCCGGCCTTGCGGATGCAGTCGAGCTCCTCGTTCGAGTGCACCGACAGCAGCTCGTGCATCCAGCCGACGGTGAAGACGAACTCGGCGTCGGGCAGGCTTTCTCGCAGCACGTTGAACTGGTTGACCGGCAGGTAGTCCTTGTGGCGCGGATCGATCTCGAGCAGGCCGATGCGGCCGCGCTCCAGCTTCAATTCGCGGATGCGGTCCACCATCACGGCCGCGTATTGCCCGCCGCGGCTGCCGCGCACATCGCGCAGCGCCGCCGACGTGATACGCCGCACGGCCTCGGCATGCGTGCCGCCCATCGAATAGATCAGCGTCGGATCGCCTTCCAGCGGCACGACCACGTAGCAGCACAGCGCGTGCCACTCCCAATGGCCGGTGAGCCACAGCATGCCGCCGCCGAAGCTCCAGTGGCTCGGGCCGCCCGGCACGATGACGCAATCGAGGTTCGCGGCGCGCATCTTGGCGCGGATCGCGGCGTAGCGCCGCGCATACTCGGCGCCTGAGAACTGCTCGTACACCGCGTCGCGGTAGTACGGCGTGTTGCGCATCGTGTTGAACGGCTGGTTCTCGTCCAGCCGGGACTTCAATTCATCCCAGGGCAACGGCCTCGGCCGGGCAGGGGCATTCATTCTCTCAATCCTTGCAATTGCCGATGGTCTGCCGCCCGCCGGCCTTCTCGACCGCGTCGCTTGCGAGCTTCACGTCGGCGATCTGTTCGAAGGTCAGCTTCTTGTCCGCATCGAGGTCGCCGGTGTTGATGTTATTCTGGTGCGTCCATTCGGTGCGCGCGCGCACGAAGCCTTCGTTCACCGACAGGATGCAGTTCCTGGTCAGCACGTCGATCGCGTACTCGACCGCGTCCTTCGGTTTCTGCGACGCCTCCATGATGATCGGGACGACTTTATTCTTGTCGCGATAGATCGCGCGGTTTGCCTCGATCATTGCCGCGATGGTGTCGACGAGCAGCGGACGGTCCCTGGCGATCATCGCGTCGGACGCGCCGTAATGATTGAACGCGTAGTTCGGCAACAGGTCGGACAGCATCGTCAACACGTGCGCGCCGGGCTTCTTCTGCTGCACCAGCAGGACGTCCTCGGGGTGCAGCAGCACGCCCTCGATCTGGCCCGCAATGAAGCCGGGCAGGCGCCCGGCGGTGCCCTGCGAGATGAACTGCGCATCGTCGGCCGAGAGCCCGCCCGAGCGCAGCACCTCGCGCCCCATCAGCCAGTTGAAGCCGCCGACGCCCCCCGCGGCCGACAGCCGCTTGCCTTTCAGGTCGGCGGCGGTCTTCACCTCGGCGGGCACCACGTAGCCCTGCGGCGGGCGCGGTGCCAGCGCCCAGATCTGCTTGCCCTTGAGCCCGCGCGCGATCGCGACGTCCGGCAGGTTCGAGATCGCGGTGCCTTGCCCGACCGCCGTGACCGACGTGCCGGCCGCGCCGCCGTCGAACTGGATGATATTCGCGTCGACGCAATGCTTGGCGAAGAACCCAAGCGCCTTCGCCACATAGGGCGCGGTGTGCACCACGTTCGGCGGTGCGACCGCGACGCCGACATTGATCTTGCGCATCGTGGGACAGGTTTGCGCGGAGGCGGGCGAGAGGAGG
>DATEKY010000217.1:0-2256 GCA_035277225.1 Xanthobacteraceae bacterium | reverse complement strand
CTTGACCCGGCGCGTGAAGGAGAGCTTCGATCCGAAGAGCGTGCTCGGGCCGGGCCGCATGGTCGCAGGCATCTAGATGCAAACCTCGTTCACCCTCGCGCAGCTTGCCGATCCGAACGTCGCGGAAGCCGACAAGATCCTCCGCGCCTGCGTGCACTGCGGCTTCTGCACCGCGACCTGCCCGACTTACGTGCTGCTCGGCGACGAGCTCGATAGCCCGCGCGGGCGCATCTACCTGATCAAGGACATGCTGGAGAACGACCGGCCCGCGACCGGCGAAGTGGTCAAGCACATCGACCGCTGCCTCTCCTGCCTCGCCTGCATGACGACCTGTCCGTCGGGCGTGCACTACATGCATCTGGTCGACCACGCCCGCGCGCATGTCGAGGAGACATATTCGCGGCCGCTCGGCGACCGCGCCCTGCGCGCGCTGCTGGCGAAAGTACTGCCGAGCCGGAAACTGTTCCGGCTATCCCTGCGCGCGGGTTCCGTCGGCCGGGTGCTGGCGCCGCTGCTCGGCGCGCTGGGTCTCGACCGGCTCGCCGCGATGCTGCGCCTCGTGCCGGATCTCGTGCCGCCATCCGCGCAGGAAGGCCGCCGCGTCTTCCCGGCGCAAGGCCCGCGCCGCGGCCGCGTCGCGCTGCTGCAGGGCTGCGCGCAAGCCGTGCTCGCGCCGTCGATCAATGAAGCTGCAATCCGGCTGCTGACGCGCAAGGGTTACGAGGTGGTGCTGGCGGGCGAGGGCTGCTGCGGCTCGCTGGTGCACCACATGGGGCGCGAGCAACAGGCGCTCGGCAACGCGCGCGCCGCGATCGACCGGTGGACGCGCGAGATCGAGACCGACGGTCTCGATGCAATCATCGTGACGGCGTCGGGCTGCGGAACAACCATCAAGGATTACGGCTACATGCTGCGTACCGATCCGGCCTATGCGGCGAAGGCCGCGCGCGTGTCGGCTCTGGCAAAGGACATTTCGGAATATCTTGCCTCGCTCGACCTCGGCGCGGCGGCGCGTCCCGGCGGGCTCAAGGTCGCCTACCAGTCCGCCTGTTCGCTCCAGCACGGGCAGAAAATCGTCAAGCAACCCAAGGAGTTGCTGGCGAAGGCCGGCTTTGCGGTGAGCGACATCGGCGAGGCGCATCTGTGCTGCGGCTCGGCTGGAACCTACAACATCATGCAGCCCGCAATCGCTACGCGCCTGCGCGACCGCAAGGTGGCGAACATCGAACGCACCGGCGCCGACGTGGTCGCGACCGGTAACATCGGCTGCATGACTCAAATCGCGCAAGGGACCGCGATCCCGATCGTGCATACCGTCGAGCTGCTCGACTGGGCGCATGGCGGCCCGCGGCCTGCGGCGCTCGCTAACACATGATGGTGTGAATAAGTCGCGACGAATCGGGCTGCGCGCGTAGAATGCCGCGTGGCCCCAGCCGTAGCGGCTTTTCAATTGCACGGCTTCGCCGCAATATGATCGTGCGAACCGTGAGGAGGACCATCATGGCTGCTCGCAAGAAAGCCAAAAAGTCGAAAAGCAAAAAGAAGGCGAAGAAAGTCGCCCCGCTGAAAAAGAAAAAAGGCGCGAGGAAAGTAGCGTCGAAGAAGGCCAGGAAGAGCGCGAAGAAGAGCAAGGCTGCGAAGAAGTCCGCGCCGAAGAAGAAATCTGCTCCGAAGAAGGCTGCGGCCAAGAAAGCTGCCGCCAAGAAACCCGCGGCAAAGGCTGCTCCGAAGGTGGCCGCGCCGGCGAAGCCGCTGCTCGCGCCTGCGATCGATCCGCCGCCGCCACCGGCGCCCGCGCCCGCTCCCAGCGTGACCACGTATCAGCCGTTCAGCCCGCCGGGCGGAACCGGAAGCCCGGATGGCAACAACAACTAGACGCAAGAAAACGAGAAAGGCCGCCGCCAGAAAGTCCGCCAAGCGCGCGGGCAGGGCGGCGGCGGTCAAGAAGTCGGTCAAGAAGCCGAACAAGAAGCTGACCAAAAAGCCGACCAAGAAGGCGGCCAAAGCTGCTGGCGCCAGGAAATCCGCGCCCACCAAGACCGGAAAATCCGCTGCCGCAAAGGCGAGGCCAAACGGCGCGCCGGCGCGCCGTCCTATCCTGACCGTCGCTCGCCGCCCGAAGGCCGCAGCACCGCGATCGGCCCGTGCGCGGGTCGCGACCCGCCCGCGTCCGGTGAAGCGCCTGCCGGCGGCGCCGCGCATTCAAGGCGTCGCGATCAAGGGCAAGCTCGGGGCGCGCTACACGGAAGTGCTCAC
>DATEKY010000216.1:0-8490 GCA_035277225.1 Xanthobacteraceae bacterium | reverse complement strand
GAACTTCGTCTTCGGGTTAGGAATGTCGAGGAGCGTGTAGCCTTGGCTCGGCATCTCGCCGAACCGGCCGCCGACCAGCAGCACGAGATCGGCCGCCTTCACGCGCGCCGCGACTTTCGGGTTGACGCCGGTGCCGAGATCGCCGGCGTAGCAGCGATGCGCCTGCGGGAAGAGATGCAGGCGGCGGAACGAGGTCATTACCGGAATGTCGAAGCGCTCGGCAAAGCGCAGCGTCGCCGCACACGCTTGCTCCGACCAGCGGCTGCCGCCCAGAACCATCAACGGCCGCTCAGCCGCCCATAACATCTTCTGCAGCTGCGCCATATCGGTGAGGCCGGGCCAGGTCTCGATCATGTCGGCGGCGAGCGCGTCGCCGACCGAGACTCGCTCCATCAGCATGTCTTCGGGCAGCGCGATCACCACCGGACCGGGACGGCCGTTCATCGCGACGTGAAAGGCACGCGACACGACTTCCGGGATGCGCGCCGGATCGTCGATCTCGGTGGCCCATTTCACCATGGTGCCGAACACCGCGCGGTAGTCGAGTTCCTGGAATGCCTCGCGCTCGCGCATCTCGCGCGCCACCTGGCCGACGAACATGATCATCGGCGAGGAGTCCTGTTTCGCGATGTGCAGGCCGGGCGAGCCGTTGGTGGCTCCGGGGCCGCGCGTCACGAAGGCGATGCCGGGGCGGCCGGTGAGCTTGCCGTGCGCCTCGGCCATCATCACGGCGCCGCCTTCCTGGCGGCAGACGGTCACGGCGATGTCGCGGTCATGGAAGGCGTCGAGCGCCGCCAAATAGCTCTCGCCCGGCACGCAGAAGACGTGGCGCACGCCGTTGACCAGCAACTGGTCGACCAGCACCTCGCCGCCGCTGCGCAAATTGTCCTTGCCGCGCATTCGCTCCCTCCCCTCCAATTCCGCTGGGCACTATGGCATTTCGGCGCGGGGCGGATCGACCCCGAGAGGGCCGGATTAGCCCAAAATGCCCGCCGAAAGCCCATCCCACGGGCTGCGTCCGGCAGAAACATGTTAATTACCGGGTGCCAATTACCTGCACTTAACTGTGGGTTGCGGGCGCCCGGGTTGCGTATCTTGCATAGCTCGGCTGAAACCTTAAATTCCGGCTGGAACACCACGACTCGGCCGGCTCCCGCGCCCGCGCTCCCCTTGGGGCATGGGTTGGGGCATTTCCGCCGGCCCAGGAGCACTTCATGTCCAAGGTTACCCACGCCAAGCTGGTCATCATCGGGTCCGGCCCGGCCGGATGCACCGCCGCGATCTATGCGGCGCGCGCCATGCTGGAGCCGATCCTGATCCGCGGCGCGCAGGCCGGCGGCCAGCTCACCATCACGACCGACGTGGAGAACTACCCGGGCTTTGCCGAGGTGATCCAGGGTCCCTGGCTGATGGAGCAGATGGAGAAGCAGGCCGAGCATGTCGGCACGCGGCTCGTCGCCGATCATGTCACCCGGCTCGATCTGAAGCAGCGTCCGTTCCGGATCGAATGCGATTCAGGCGACGTCTACGTCGCCGACACGGTGGTGCTCGCGACCGGGGCGCAAGCGCGCTGGCTCGACCTTCCCTCGGAGCAGAAGTTCAAGGGCTTCGGCGTTTCGGCCTGCGCGACCTGCGACGGCTTCTTCTACCGCGGCAAGCAGGTGTTCGTGATCGGCGGCGGCAACACCGCGGTCGAGGAAGCGCTGTTCCTGACCAACTTCGCCGCCAAGGTGACGGTCGTGCACCGGCGCGACCACTTCCGCGCCGAGAAGATCCTGCAGGACCGCCTGTTCAAGAATCCGAAGATCGAGGTGATCTGGGACACCGTGCTGCACGACGTCTCGGGCGACGAGAACCCGCTGAAAGTGCGTAGCGTCGCGCTGAAGAACGTGAAGACCGGCGCGATCACCGAGAAAGCCGCGGACGGCGTGTTCATCGCGATCGGCCATTCGCCCTCCACCGAACTGGTGCAGGACCAGCTCGAGATGAAGCCGTCCGGCTATGTGAAGGTCGCACCGTTCTCGACCGCGACCTCGGTGCCCGGCGTGTTCGCCGCCGGCGACGTGACCGACGACATCTACCGCCAGGCGGTGACCGCCGCCGGGATGGGATGCATGGCGGCGCTGGAGGCCGAGCGCTTCCTCGCCGTGCACGAAGAACGCCGCGACGCGGCAGAATGAAGAACTCTCCGCATCAAGGAGAGCCGAGGGGAAGCTGGAGACGATGGACTGGGACAAGCTGAAGGTATTTCACGCGGCCGCGGAGGCCGGCAGCTTCACCCATGCGGGTGAGCAGCTCGGGCTGTCGCAGTCGGCGGTGTCGCGCCAGGTGAGCGCGCTGGAGCAGGAGCTGAGCGCGCCGCTGTTTCATCGTCATGCACGCGGGCTGATCCTGACCGAACAGGGCGAGCTGCTCTACCGCACCGCGCACGAAGTGTTCATGAAGCTCGAGGCGGCGCGCACCAAGCTGACTGACTCGCGCGAGAAGCCGCACGGCGAACTGAAGGTGCAGACGACCGTCGGCCTCGGCGTGCACTGGCTGACGCCGCGGCTCGGCGAATTCCTCGAGCTCTATCCGGACATCCGCATCACGCTGCTGACCACCGAGGCCGAACTCGATCTCGCGATGCGCGAGGCGGACGTCGCGATACGGCTGCGCATCCCGACGCAGCCCGACCTGATCCAGCGCAAGCTGTTCACGATGCACTTCCACGCCTGCGCGTCGCCCGAATATCTAAAGCGCTTCGGCACGCCGCGCAGCCACGAGGAGCTCGACAACCATCGCCTGCTGGTGCTCGGCGGCTCCACGGTCCCGACGCATCTGCGCAGCTCCGGCTGGCTGATCGATGCGGGCCGCAACGGCAAAGGGCCGCGCACGCCGTATCTCACCATCAACAACGTGCTCGGACTGCTGCGCGCGTGTCAGCGCGGGCTCGGCGTCGCGATGCTGCCCGACTATCTCGTCGAGGAGAACGGTGGACTGGTCCAGTTGTTCGGCGACATCGACGACTTCACGTTCGACGCGTTCTTCGTCTATCCGGAAGAACTCAAGTCCGTTGCGCGCATTCAGGTGTTTCGCGACTTTCTCGTTGCGAAAGCGCAGCAGTGGAATTTCTGAAGAGTCCTCGGTTACCGCATGTCAGCTTTGCGTGCGGACCCCGCATGGCTGACATACGGGATTCTACGTTGTTTGCGGGTGCGACGCGGCCCATAGTCAATACGCGCTGTAGGCAACCTGATCGATGTTCCTCCCAGGCGTCGATCGAGATGCAGCCAGCTGTTCCCCTCTGGAAGGTGATCGCCGACTTCGGTCGGCGAGAACTACAACCGGGCCCGCAAGGGCCCGGTTTTTTTCGTGTTATGTGCCGGAGCCGAGAATTACGGAAAGCCGCGCGGGATGGGGAGATTTCTATCCCTTGTAGCCGAATACCCACGGCAACCAGAGCGTGATGGCGGGAAACAGTACCAACAGGAACAACACGACCGTCAGCGGCACGCAGAATTGCCAGATCTCGCGATTGATCTCGCGCACCGGCACGCCGGTGAGCGCCGAGAGCACGAACAGGATCAATCCATAAGGCGGAGTGATCTGTGCAATCATGAAATTGATGATAACGACGACGCCGAAGTGCACGAGATCGATGCCGAGACTTTTCGCCGCGGGTAGCAGCACCGGCACGAACACGAGCAGCAGCACGGCGCCGTCGAGCACCGTTCCGAGAATCAGGAACGCGACGTTCACGACGAGTTGAAAGCCGAGCGGCGAGAGGTTGAGGTGCTCGATCCAGCCGGCGAGACCCGCGGCGACGCCTTCGCGTTCGAGCGCGAAGTTCACGATGAACGATGACACGATCAGCATCATCACGACGGTCGATTGCCGTGCCGACACGGCGAACACCGCGAACAGGGTCTTCGGTCCGAGATTGCGATAGATGAACATGCCGATCAGCAGCGCCCAGAACGCCGCGACCGCGGCGGCCTCGGTGGGCGTAAACACGCCGCCCCAGATTCCGCCGAGCAGCACCACCGGCAGCGTCATCGGGATTGCGGCGCGCGCGAACACGCAGGGCAGTTCGCGCCACGTCACGGACTTGCCGTACGGCAGATTGCGGCGCCAGCCGATCCACGCGATCAGCACCGAGAGGCTCACTGCCATCAGTAGTCCCGGGATCACGCCGGCAAGAAACAGCGCGCCGACCGAGGCGCCCGAGAGGATCGCGTAGATCACCATCGGGATCGACGGCGGGATCACCGGGCCGAGACATGACGCAGCGGCCGTGATCGCGACCGCGAGCCCGGCCGGATAATTGCCGACCTTGCGCATCATCTGGATCGCCACCATGCCGGCGCCGGCGGCATCGCTCACCGCGCTGCCCGACATCGACGAGATCACGACGTTCATCAGTACCGTGACGTGGCCGAGCCCGGCGCGGGTGCGCCCGATCACGGCGTCGGCCGCCGCCCAGATGCGCTCCGAGATGGTGGACGCGTTCATCACGTTGCCGGCCAGGATGAACATCGGGACCGCGAGCAGCACGTTGAGCTGGAAGGCGGAATTGAGCGTCTGGTCGACGATCAGGCCGATATCCTGCCGGCTGGCCCACAGATAGACGAGGCCGCAGGAAAACATCATCAGCGCGATGGAGAAGCGCAGCATCGCGAACACCACGAACGCGACGCACATCCAAAGGACCGGGTCCTTCATCCGAGCACGTTCGCGCTGCCGTCGGACGCGACGGTCACCTCATTACGCCAGTTGGGGCCTGCAAGCCGCACGAGCTTGAACGCCGCGCGCACAACCACGGACGCCCAGTAGACCACGAAGCAGAAATAGACGACGTCGAGCCGCCACTGCAGCGCGTTGGTGCGCTCGCGCCACAGGAACGTCACGAAGTCGAACACAGTCGGCAGAGCGACCAGGAACATCACGCCGATCGCCAGCGCGCCGGCGGCCTGGATCGCGCGGCGCGCGCGTTCACCGACCAGGTCGTAGAGCCCGTCGAAGGTGACCTGTTCGCGCTCGGTGATGACGAAGGCCTCGGTGAGGAACACCACCCAGAGGAAGATCACCATGATCAGCTCGTCCGACCATGCGAGCGGCTTGCCGAGCACGTAACGGGCGAAGATGCCGGCAAGGAACAGGACGAACATCGCCGCGAAGGCGAGCGTGGAGAGGACTTCGGCGGTACGGGTGAAGAGGTGTGCGAGGCGGGAGAGCATCTCTTACCGTCATTCCGGGGCACGCGCGGAGCGCGTGAGCCCGGAATCCATAACCACAAAACCATCCGGTGCGATGATTCGTGTCATTGAAAGTATCGAGATTATGGATTCCGGGCCCGCCGCTACGCGGCGTCCCGGAATGACACTCACTTCACCGCGACGGCCTGCGCCATCAGCTCCTTGTTCCAGGCCTTGGCGAAGTCGGACGCGCCGTACACCTGATCCGCCTTGTCGTGAAACGGCTTCATGTCGACCGCCGTGATGGTCAGCCCCTGCGCTTTCAGCCGCTCGGCGACCTGCTTCTCGTCGTTGAGGCGCGCCTCGTTGTTCTGCTTCGTCGCCGCGGCGGCGGCGTCCTGCACGACCTTTTTCTGCGCCGCCGACAGCGCGTCCCAGGTCTGCTTGCGCAGCGAATAGAACACCGGCTGCACCAGGTGCGCGGTGAGCACGACCTGCTCGGTCACCTCGTAGAACTTCGCGGCGTTCATGATGGTGAGCGGGTTTTCCTGCCCGTCGATCGAGCCGGTCTTGAGCGACAGATAGACCTCCGGCATCGCCATCGGGGTCGGCGTCACGCCGAGCGCCTCGCCGAGCAGCAGCCATTCCGGTCCGCCGGTCATGCGCAGTTTTACGCCGGCGAGATCGGCCGGGCCTTTCACGTCGCGCTTCACGCGCAAATTGAGCTGGCGCGTGCCGAGATAGGTCGGCGCCAGGATCACGATGCCCATCTTGTCGGCCACGTCCTTCTTGTAGCGCTCGCCGATCGGCCCGCTCATCACCTTGGCGACGTGATCCCAGTCGCGGAACAGGAAGGCACGGTTGAAGAACCCCCATTCGGGAATCTGTTGCGCAACCTCGAAGGTCGTCATCGTACTCATTTCGAGATTGCCGCGCTGGATCGCCGGCACCTCGGTGCCCTGGCGGAACAGGCTGGAGCCCGGATGCAGCTTGATGTCGAACTGGTCGGGCGCGGCCTTGTCGACCTCTTCCTTGAAGCGCTCCAGCGACTTCGACAGAAAGTCCGGCGGCGGCGCCGCGGTGGAGAAGCGGAGCTGGATTTTTTGCGCGGCGGCGCTTGCCGTCATCGCGATGCCGGCGGCCAGCACCAGGCCAGTCAGACGAACCAATGCGTTCATGTCGTTTCTCCAGTGCGACCGACGGAAGGAATTAGAGCGGCGGCTTGATCTCGACGCTGAGCGTGCCGATGCCGGCGATCTCGGCGTCGATGCGATCACCGGGGTTGAGGAACGTGCCCTTCGGCACGCCGACGCCGGCGGGCGTCCCGGTCAGCACCACGTCGCCGGGATCGAGCGTCATCAACTCGGAGGCGCGCGCGATCTGCTCGGCGACCGAGTAGATCATCTGGCTGGTGCTGGAATCCTGTTTCACCGTGCCGTTGACCGAGAGCTTGAGCGCGACGTTTTGCACGTCGCCCAACGCTTCCGCCGGCACGATCCACGGCCCCATCGGGCAGGCGGTGTCGGTCGCCTTCCCGGCGACCCAGTCGAATTTGTAGAACTGGTCCGGTGCCTGGTTGAAATCGCGCGCCGACAGGTCGATCGCGACCGTGTAGCCGGCAACGTGAGACAGCGCGTTCTCGACCGGGACGTAGCGCGCGGTCTTGCCGATCACCGCGGCCAGCTCGATCTCCCAGTCGTACTTCTTGGTGCCGCGCGGCATCGTCACGGTGGCGCCGGGCCCGACCACGGCGTTGCGCGGCGGCTTGAAGAAGAAGAACAGCCGCTGCGCCTCCTTCTTGACCCCGGGAAAGCCCATCTCGGCCATGTGGTCGTAATAGTTCGCGCCCGCGCACAGCACCTTGCCGGGATAGATGAGCGGCGCGGAGAGCTTTGCGGCGGCCGGCGCGATGCCGCCGTTGGCGGCGGAGGATCCGAGCGCGGCCAGCACCGGCTTCCACTTCTCCCAATCGGCGAAGAGATCGACATTGGAGGCGGGCGCAGCCTTGCCGGCCGCCGCCGCAAGCGCGGCGAGCGGATAGAGCTTGCCGTCGACAACCAGTGCCGGCTTGCCGCCTTCGAGTGTCGCAATCGCCCACATGCCCTGCCCTCCGTCCGCCGCATCCTTCGGCAGGCCGCGACAAAGAGTCAAATGCGCGGCGCACCGGTCATGCGCCGCGCAAGTTGACGTCGATTTCCGAGGAGACTGGAGGTGGCGTCTCAGGCCCAGAGACGCTCGGTCTTCTCCATGCCCTTGTAGAGATCGGCGACGTATTCGCCGTAGCCGTTGAACTTCACGGTCGGGCGGCGTTCCTTGGTGCCGATGTCCTCTTCGGTCGCCTGGCTCCACCGCGGATGCGGCACCTCGGGATTCACGTTGGCCCAGAAGCCGTACTCGGCGGCCTGCAGCCCTTCCCAGAACGTCTTCGGGCGCTTGTCGGTGAACTCGAAGCGCACGATCGACTTCACCGACTTGAAGCCGTACTTCCACGGCACCGCGAGGCGCAGCGGCGCGCCCATCTGCTTCAGCGCGGGCTTGCCGTACATCCCGGTGACGAGGAACGTCAGCTCGTTGTTGGCCTCTTCGATCGTCAGCCCTTCGGTGTAGGGCCACGGGTACCAGACCTGGCGGAAGCCCGGCGCCGAATTGTCCTGGAACGTCTGCATCACGACGTACTTCGCCGACGAGGTCGGCTTGGCCAGCGCCATCAAGTGGCTCATCTGGAAGCCGCTCCACGGAATCGTCATCGACCACGCCTCGACGCAGCGATGACGATAGAGCCGTTCTTCCAGCGGCATCTTGCGGATCAGGTCGTCGATCGCGATCTCGAACGGCTTTTCGACCATGCCGTCGATCTTCACCATCCACGGCCTGATCTTGAGCGCTTGCGCCGCCCTCGTGACGTTCTTGGCTGTGCCGAATTCGTAGAAATTGTTGTAGTTGGCGTTGATCTCTTCCGGCGTGATCGGGCGGCCGTCGAGCCCGTACTTCTCGTTGCGCTTGAGCGGATAGAGATCCTTGGTCGGATCCGGCAGATCAGACACCCGCTGCGCCTGCGCGATGCCCGGAACCAGGGTCGCGGCCGCAATGCCGGCGCCGGCGCCGAGAACCGCGCGCCGGCTCAGGAACACGCTTTCGGGAGTCGCGCAGTGTTCGGGGATTTCCCATCCCCGGCGGTGAATGACGTGCATGAGGCATATCCTCCGGTCGCGCCCGTATCGTACGAGGTACGGCCAAGCCGGATCACAGGCAAGTCACGCTTGCGGCACGCCGGGTTGCGGGAACCCGGCTTGATCCATTCCCTCAGGCCGCA
>DATEKY010000215.1:0-9712 GCA_035277225.1 Xanthobacteraceae bacterium | reverse complement strand
GAGCCCCGAGCAGGTGGACCAGCACGAGGCCGAGCTGAAGAAGCACGGCAAGAGTTACGAGTTCCATCGGTACGACGGCGCCGGCCACGGCATCTGGTACTGGCACCGGCCGCTCTACCGGCCCGAGGCGGCGATGGACGGCTGGAGCAAGGTGTTCGCGTTCTTCGGTAAGCATCTCGGAAAGTAGGAGGCGCGCAGATGTGCACATCCATCATCGAGGTTACGCGCGCCGAGGGCATGGCCAAGCGCGGCGAGGAATGGTTTCCGCTCTCGCATGCGGTGGTCGCCTATGACCACGCGCGCCACGCGCCGCTTGGCGACGTCATCACGCTCGACTTCATCAATGCGCAGCTCGAACCCGGCGCGCGCGCCGGGATCGAGTTGACCTTGGAGACCGCCAAGGAGCTGCGCGCCGCGCTCGACCGCGCGATCGCCGCCGCCGAGTTCGAGGAGGCGGAAGTGCGCGGCAAGGGCGCGGTGACCTTGCGGGCGGCGTGACGCGCGGCGCACGCTCATGACACGTCCCGCGCGGGGCGTGTCGTGCCCGCGCGGCCGCCAAGCGCGATAGCGAGCGCGACGACGATCAAGCCGGCCGAAACCGCAAATGTGATCCGCATGCCGGCGAGCGCGAACACGGCGCCCAGCGCGGCTGCGCCGGTGATGAGCCCGAGATTGCGCGACAGATTGAGCATGCCGGAGACGACGCCGCGCCGGTCCGCGCCGATATCGGCCATGACCGCGGTGTTGTTGGCGGTCTGGAACAGCGCGTAGCCTGAGGTCATGACGACGAGCGGCGCGACGTAGCCCGCGATGCCGAGCGTTGCCGGCAGGACGGCGAGCAGAGTTGAACCGGCCGCGATTGCGATCAACCCGGCGAGGGTCATGCGCTGCGCGCCGAAACGGTCCGCGATGCGGCCGGCCGGCACGCCGGTCAGCGCGGCGACAAGCGGACCGGCCGACAGGACAAGCCCGACGACAGCCGCGTCGAGACCGAGCGTGGCCGAGAGGTAGAACGGCCCGACCACCAGGGTCGCCATCATCACCGTCGAGACGAGCGCGCTGGTGGCGAGGCCCGCGCTCAGCACGCCATCGCGGAACGCCGCGAGCGCGATCAGCGGTGAATCGGCGCGCGCCTCGGCGCGCACCAACAGGCCGGCTCCGATCACCGCGGCCAGCAGCAGCGCAACGTTGAGCGCGCCGAAACGGCCGCGCCCGATCGTCATGGCGAGCGCATAGGCGCCGAGCGTGAGCGCCAGCAGCAGCATTCCCGTCGCGTCGAAGCCAATTCGATCTGTATTGGGCGCGCGATCAGCCGGCAGAGCGCGATACGCCAGAACGAACGCCACAATCCCGAGCGGCATGTTGAGAAGAAAGATCGCGCGCCAGCCGGGGCCGGCGATCAGAAGGCCGCCGAGCGAGGGACCGAGCGCGGTGCCGATCGCCGACATGGTTCCGAGCAGTCCCATGGCGCTGCCGGTCTTGTCCCTGGGCACCGTCTCGCCGACGAACGCCATGGTCAGCGCCATCATGACGGCTGCGCCCGCGCCCTGCGCCGCCCGGGCGGCAATCAGCAGCCCGAGCGTCGGCGCGACGCCGCTTAACGCCGATGCCAGCGTGAACAGGGTCAGCCCGGCAAGCAGCAGCCGCCTCCGGCCGATGATGTCGCCGAGCCGTCCGGCGCCGACAATGAGCGTGGTGATGGCGAGGAGATATGCGAGCACGATCCACTGGATCTGCTGGAACGAGGCGTCGAACGCCTGCGCCAGCGTGGGCAACGCCACATTGGCGCTGCTGATGCCGAGTGAGGACAGCAGCATCGACAGCGACAGGCCGGCGAGCGCCGAGCCGACCCGTCTCCGGTCCGTGCCGGGGGTGGCCGCCTGTTCTGGGGCTGCAATGAACGGCTTCGACATGACCTGCATCTTTTGAAATCTCCCGAGTTGCCCCGGACATAGGCTCTTGCTTGGCATGGCGGAACGCGCACCATTTGCACTTCATTCGTGCGTTTGGCGCCATGTCACGGTCGAAACCGTGCTAGGCTCGGCCGCATGGCGACACCCGATCTCAACCTGCTGGTCACTCTCGACGTGTTGCTTGCCGAGGGGAGCGTGGCGCGCGCGGCGCAGCGGTTGCGGCTGAGCCCATCGGCAATGAGCCGCGCGCTGGCGCGGTTGCGCGCGGCGACCGGCGATCCGCTGCTGGTGCGAGCCGGGCGCGGCCTCGTCCCGACGCCGCACGCGCTCGAACTGCGCGAGCGGGTCAGCCGGCTCGTGGTGGACGGCGAAGCGGTGCTGCGCCCAGCCGAAACGCTCGACCTCGGACGGCTGGCGCGCACGTTCACGCTGCGCACGAGCGACGGCTTCGTGGAGAACTTCGGACCCAAGCTGATCGCGCGCGTCTCCGCCGAGGCGCCCGGCGTGCGGCTGCGTTTCGTGCCGAAAGGAGACAAGGACAGCGCGGCGCTGCGCGTCGCGGCGGTCGATCTGGAAACCGGCGTCATCGGACAGGCGACCGGCCCGGAGGTGATCGCGCAGGCGCTGTTCCGCGACCGCTTCATCGGCGTCGTACGCAAGGGCCATGCGCTGAGCCGCGGCAAGATCACGCCGCCCCGCTATGCGGCCGGCCGGCACATCCTGGTCTCGCGCCGCGGCCTCGAGGAGGGACCGATCGACGACGCGCTGCAGCCGCTCGGGCTCGCACGTGAGATCGCCGTGAGCGTCGGCGGCTTCACGGCTGCGCTCGCGCTGGCGCGCGCCTCAGACCTGATCGCCAGCGTCCCCGAACGGCACACCGGAAACCTGCGCACCGGACTGCACAGCTTTCCGCTGCCGGTCGCACTGCCGCAGATCACGGTCTCGCTGCTCTGGCACCCGCGGATGGATGCGGATCCGGCGCATCGCTGGCTGCGCGGGTGCGTGCGCGACGTCTGCGCGGAGCGGGTCAGACCGGGACGGCCTCGATCACGCTCTGATGCGTCGCCGTCGGATGGACCTTCGCGAGCCTGAATCCGGAGCGCGTCAACATGCTCGCGAACTGGTCCGCGCCGCGTTCGACGCCGCCTGTGACCGTGAGCATCAGCAGGTCCATCAGCTTTCCATGATGCGGTGCGTCGCCGTCCGGCAGCACGGCTTCGATGATGAGCAGCCGGCCGCCGGCGGGAATCGCCTCGCGGCACTTGCGCAGGATCGCGATCGCCTGGTCGTCGCTCCAGTCGTGCAGCACATGCGCGAGCAGATAGGCGTCGTGGCCCGCGGGCACGGCCTGGAAAAAGTCTCCGGCCTCAAACGCGCAACGCGTACCCAGCCCGGCCGCCGCCAGGTAGGCGCCGGCGTCGTTCCCGGTTTCGGGCAGGTCGAACAGGACGCCGCGCAACGCCGGGTGGGCTTTCAGGATCGCAGCGAGCAGAGCGCCCTTCCCGCCCCCGACGTCCACGACCGATCTGAAGCGCGAGAAATCGAAGGCGGTGACGACCGCGGGCGCGACCGCACCGTGCATGCCGACCATCGCCTCGTTGAAGCGCGCGCTGTGCACCGGCTCGGCTGCGAGGAAGTCGAACAGGCTCTTTCCGAACGAGGCCTGCACGCCGGACTCGCCGGTCCGCAGCGCGTGGAGGAAATGATCCCACGCCTTCCATTGCCACGAGCCCGCGATGGTGAGGATCGTGGCGCGGGCCGCGCCGGGCGCACCGTCGCGCAGAGCGTCGCCGAGCGGCGTGCTGGCGAAACGGTTGCGCGCCGTTTCGGTGACGAGGCCGCAGCTCGCAAGCGCGCGCAGCAGCCGGTAGAGCGAGGGCGCATGCGTGCCGGTCTCCCGCGCAAGCTCCTCGGCCGAGCGCTCACCGCTCGCCAGCAGGTCGGCCAGGCCCAGCTCGGCTGCGGCGTAGACCGCGCGGGCCTGCCAGATGGCGACACCCATCTGGATCAGCTGGACGTGCGGCGGCATGCCTGCCGGCGCGCTGCGGGCCGACTGCGCGTTCGGCACGTCGGTGGTGGAGATCAGGACGGCGGGCATGGTTCTCACCGTCTCTCAGAAGCCGCGCGCCTTGGCGAAGGGCTGGACCAGCTCTCCGGACTTCAGCTCGGGCGGATAGAGAATGACCTGCTTGCCGGCCTGCTTGAACTGGGCGACGTCGTTCCCCTTTATGTTCTGGTACTGGAT
Organism: Xanthobacteraceae bacterium; assembly: GCA_035277225.1. Lineage (GTDB taxonomy): Bacteria > Pseudomonadota > Alphaproteobacteria > Rhizobiales > Xanthobacteraceae > PALSA-894. The sequence continues at coordinate 5,554 of DATEKY010000215.1, read as the reverse complement.
GGTCAGGATGCGCGACTTCTCCCACTCGCCGAGGGGTCCGAACTTGACGTCGCCGACGATCGTCGGAAACCGCGCCTGGTGCAGCTGCGCGGCGAGCTTGGCCTGATCGACGCCGCCGACCGCCGTCACGGCCTGCGCGAGGATCTGCATCGCGGCGTAGGCGAAGGGGGCGAGGAAATATCCGAGCGGGTCGACGCCGGCCGCCGGCGCGCGGTCCTGGTAGCGCTTGAGGAACTCGTCGACGCCGGGAAACTTCATCGTCGGCTCGGGAACGTAATTGTCGTTCGTCACGATGCCGTTCAGCGCCTCGCCGAACTGGGCCTTGATGGCGGTAAACGAGAGACCGATCATCGCACCGCCGAACATGCGCGGCCGGTAGCTCAGCTCGTTCACGCTGCGCACCATGCCGACCGAGTCCTGCGGATAGGACGCGACGAACACGATGTCGGGGTTTGCGGCCTGGATGCCGCGCACGACCGGGGTGAAATCGCTCGCGGCGGGCGGGTAGCTGCGGTCATAGACGATCTTCAGTCCGGCCTGCTCGATATTGGCGCGTGCGCCGGCCAGCACGTTCTGCGAGAACTCGGCATCGGCGCCCACGATGGCCACGGTGCGCGGCTTCGGGTCGAGCCGCATCGCCGCGTCGAAATAGCCGGCGGACAGGCTGCGTTTCGACTCCGGACCGTTCGGCAGGATCTGGAAATAGCGGTCGTACTTGAAGTCGTCGTTCACGCCGGTACCGAACAGCGCCATGAAGACGAGCTTCTTCTGCATCACAACCGGCATCGCGGGTGCGATCTGGTTGGTGGCGAATGGCGAGACCAGCAGATCGACCTTATCGACGTCGATCAGCTTGGCGTAGATGCCGGGCACGTTCGACGGATTGCTCTGATCGTCGTAGTAGACGAGTTCGACCGGGCGGCCGGTCACGCCCCCGGCGGCGTTGATCTCGTCCTTCCAGATCTCGATCGCGAGCAGGCACTGCTTGCCGCCGGGCGCGAGCGGGCCGGAGAGCGACATCCCGAAGCCGATCCGGATCGGGCTCGCCGCAAAGGCCTGCGGTGCACCGAGTGCGGCGGCGGCAGCGGCGGTGGAGACAAGCAAACGGCGGCGGCTCAACGGCCGGTCGATCAGAGACATGATCTCATCCTTGGTTTGGGACAAAAGGTCACAGGCGGGTCTGTTTTCCATTCGGGCAGGTCATCCAGCGGCCAGCGCACAATCGCAGAGGCCGCGGCTGCCCGCTTTTGCGGCAGCTTGGGACGCCCTTGGGGATCCTCGGCATCTCATCGGGATTGCTCGGGAGCCGCACTGAGGGGATTTGAGAACGCGCGATGGCGCGGTACTTTCCGGCCAGTGGGGGACGGATTGCGCTATTCCTTCGAACGATTTCTGCTCGACGCCGATCGCCGCGAACTGCGCCGCGACGATGCGGCCGTGCCGGTCGAGCCCAAGGTGCTCGACCTGCTGCTTCATCTCGTCGGCAACCGCGACCGGGTGGTTTCGCGGGACGACCTGATCGACGCGGTCTGGGACGGCCGCATTGTGTCCGAGTCCGCGATAGCGACCTGCATCAATGCGGCGCGGGCGGCACTCTCCGACAGCGGCGAGGAGCAAAGGCTGATCAAGACATTCCCGCGCAAGGGCCTGCGCTTCGTCGCAACCGTGCGCGAGGAAACAGTCGCACCGCCGCCGCCGATGATCGTGCTGCATCAGCCGGCGCTCGCCCTGCCCGACCGGCCGTCGATCGCCGTGCTGCCGTTCCAGAACATGAGCAGCGACCCGGAGCAGGAATATTTCGCCGACGGGATCGTCGATGACATCATCGCGGGCCTCGCGCGGATCAAGTGGCTGTTCGTGATCTCGCGCAATTCGAGCTTCGTGTACAAGAGCCGGCCGACCGACGTGAAGCAGGTCGGCCGCGAGCTCGGCGTGCGCTATGTGCTGGAAGGCAGCGTGCGCAAGGCCGGACAGCGGGTGCGCGTGACGACGCAGCTGATCGATGCCGAAACCGGCGCGCATCTGTGGGTCGAGCGCTACGACCGCCAGCTGGACGACATCTTCGCCCTGCAGGACGAGATTTCCGACAGCGTGATCGGCGCGATCGAGCCGAACCTGCGAGACGCTGAGCTCAACCGCGTGCGGCGCCGTCGCCCGGGCAGTCTGGAAGCCTACGATCTGGTGCTGCGGGCGCAGCCATTCGCGCACAGCCACCTTGCGGAGGATACCACGATCGCGATCCCGCTGCTGACCAAGGCGCTGACCTTCGAACCGGACTACGCGGCGGCGCACGCGCCACTGGCGCTTTGCTATCACAGCCGCTTCAGCCGGGCAGGCCTGCGCGAGGAGGACCGCGCCAGCGCGATTCATCACGCGCATGCGGCGGTCGCCTCCGGCGCGGACGATGCGGCCGCGCTCGGAATCGCCGGCTTCGTGATCGCGCTCGACGAGCACGATCGCGCCACCGCGCTGCGCATCTTCGAACGGGCGATCGCGCTCAGCAGCTCGAATTTCTTCGCGCTGTGCTCGAGCGCGCTCGCATTGTCGTGGATGGGCACCACCGACGTCGCGGTCGACCGCGCTGAACGCGCGCTGCGCCTCAGCCCGTTCGATCCGCTCAACTATCTGTCCTACAATGCGCTCGCGATCTCGTATCTGCATACGCGCCAGTTCGCGCAGGCTCACGAGGTCGCGACGCGCTCGGTCGGGCTCAATCCGCGCTTCAGCGTGTCGCGCGCCTTCCTGACGGCGGCACTGTCGCGGCTTGGCCGTGCCGAGGAGGCCGCGAGCGAGGCGCGGCAGCTGCTCGCGATCGATCCCGGCTTCTCGGTCAGGCGATTTTCGGTGACGGTCGACATCGAGCCTGCGGTCTTTGCGCCCATCGCGGACGCCTGGCAGCAGGCCGGCCTGCCGGCTGGCTGAGCCAGCGACGCGGCTTGCCGAGGGCGCGATCCGAACGCTAGAGAGGTCGATGCGTTTGCAGAGCAGACCCCGCGCATGAGTCCCGTGATTATCGCAGGCGGCGGCATCGGCGGGCTCGCGACCGCTCTTACGCTGCACCAGATCGGCGTGCCCTGCGTCGTCTACGAGGCGGCGCGCGAGATGCGCCCGCTCGGGGTCGGCATCAACATGCAGCCGAATGCGGTGCGCGAGCTGGACGATCTCGGCATCGGCGAGGCCGACCTCGATCGCGTCGGGTTGCCGGCGCGCGAATGGGCGCTGGTCGGCCTCAACGGCAACGACATCTATGCCGAGCCGCGCGGCCGGCTCGCCGGCTACAACTGGCCGCAATATGCGGTGCATCGCGGCCAGTTCCACGTGCTGCTGTACGACAAGGTGGTGGAGCGGATCGGCCCTGGCGCGGTGCGGCTCGGCAGCCGCGTGACCGGCTATCGCAATGAGGCGAATGGCGTCACCGCGTTTATCGAGCCCGCCGAAGGCTCACGCACTGAACAGAAAGGCGCGCTGCTGATCGGCGCCGACGGCATCCATTCGGCCATCAGGGCGCAGATGCACCCCGATCAGCCGCCGATCCACTGGGGCGGCGCGATCATGTGGCGCGGCACCACGGTGGCAAAGCCGATCCGCAGCGGGTCTTCGTTCGTCGGCCTCGGCACGCACCGCCAGCGCATGGTGTTCTATCCGATCTCGCATCCCGATCCGCAGACTGGCCTCGCGACGGTCAACTGGATCGCCGAGGTGACGATGGACAATACGGAAGGCTGGAAGCAAAGCGGCTGGTTTCGCCAGGTGAGCATCGATGCGTTCAAACATCATTTCGCCGACTGGGTGTGGGACTGGCTCGACGTGCCGGATCTGATCGCGCGCGCAGACAGCGTGTTCGAGAACCCGATGATCGATCGCGATCCGATACCGACCTGGCGCGACGGCGCGGTCGCGCTGCTCGGCGATGCCGCGCATGCGATGTACCCGACCGGCTCGAATGGCGGCAGCCAGGCGATCGTCGATGCGCGCGTGCTCGGCGCTTGCATGGTCGAGCATGGCGTCACGCCGGAGGCGCTGGCGGCGTTCGACGAAAAGCTGTGCGGGCCGATCTCGCAGCTGGTGCTGCGCAATCGCGGCGCCGGGCCGTTCGGGCTGCTCAACATGGTCGACGAGCGCTGCGGCGGCACGTTCGACACTATCGACGATGTGATCCCGCCGCGGGAGCGCGCCGAGTTCATGGCGGGCTACAAGGCTGCCGCCGGCTTTGCGATCGAGACGCTGAACACCGCGCCGCCGACGATCGTGCCGGGGGCGAAGGTTCAGTAGCCCGGATGAGCGAAGCGACATCCGGGGCCCCGCATATCGCTTCGCTCGTGCGGGCTACGCGGACTCAATATCTTCGCTTCACGCCATTCACATCTTCCACCATCGCGCCAGCATCGCCGCACATGTCGATATAGCCCGGGCCGACCGGGACCTTGCCGTGGCCGCCGGGGATATCGAGCACGTAGGTCGGTTGCGCCAGCCCCGAGACGCGGCCGCGCAGCGCGCGCATCAGCGCCTGGCCTTCCTCGATCGTGGTACGGAAGTGCGAGGTGCCGGGCGCGAGATCAGCATGGTGCAAATAGTAAGGCTTGATGCGCGTTTCGACGAAGGCGCGCATCAGCGCTTCCAGCGTCGCGGCATCGTCGTTGACGCCGCGCAGCAGCACCGACTGGCTCACCATCGGAATGCCGGCGTCGACCATGCGCGCGCAGGCGGCGCGCACGTTTGTCGTCAGCTCGCGCGGATGGTTGGCATGCAGCGCGAGGTAGGTGGTCTTTCCTTCCGCCTTCAGCGCGCGGATCAGCGCAGGCGTGATCTTCTCAGGAGAGACGACCGGCACTCTTGTGTGCAGCCGCACGATCTTGACGTGATCGATTGCGGCGATGCGGCGGATCACCTCGCCAAGGCGGCGCGCCGACAGCACGAGCGGATCGCCGCCGGTCAAAATCACTTCCCAGATTTGCGGATTCGCCGCGATGTAACCCAACGCGGCCTCGAGGTTCTCGGGCGTCAGCATCTGCCTGCCCGGCCCGACCATCTCGCGGCGGAAGCAGAAGCGGCAATAGACCGCACAGACGTTGACGAGCTTGAGCAGCACACGGTCGGGATAGCGGTGCACGATGCCCTCGACCGGACTGTGCGTGTCGTCGCCGATCGGATCGGCGCGCTCGTCCAGCGTCGTTGTGAGCTCGGAGACATCCGGCACGAACTGCCGCGCGATCGGATCGGCCGGATCGGCGCGGTCGACCAGCGCTGCGATCTCCGGCGTGATCGCGAGCGCGTAGCGTTCTGCCACGCGCGCCAGATCGGCGAGCTTCTCCGGCGGCGCGAGGCCGGCCGCGACCAGTTCCGAAGGAAGACGGATCGTCATGGGCGCTGTCTACTGCGGTTCCGCCACCGGCGTCCACAGCACCTGCTCGATGCGCTGCGCGCCGGTCGCCAGCATCGCCAGCCGGTCGAAGCCGAGCGCGATGCCCGACGCCGGCGGCATCTGGGCCAGCGCCGCGAGGAAGTCCTCGTCGAGCGGATAGCGCTCGCCGTGCACGCGCGCCTTCTCGGCCAT
>DATEKY010000214.1:0-2315 GCA_035277225.1 Xanthobacteraceae bacterium | reverse complement strand
ATCTTCACGATGACCGAGGTGCCGATCGACGCGGTCGCGCTGAAGCTGTTCACCGGCATCGAGAAGTTCGAGATCATGGCGATCCCGTTCTTCATCCTGGCGGGCAACTTCCTGACCCACGGCGGCGTCGCGCGGCGCATGATCAATTTCGCCGTTACGCTGATCGGTCATTTCCACGGCGGTCTTGCCCTCGCTGGCGTCGTCGCCTGCGCGATGTTCGCGCTGGTGTGCGGCTCGAGCGTCGCGACTGTCGTGGCGATCGGCGCGATCGTACTGCCCGAGATGGTCAAGCGCGGCTATCCGATGACCTTCGGCGCCGGTGTCATCACGGTTGCCGGCTCGCTCGGCATCCTGATGCTGCCGTCGATCCCGAAGGTGATCTACGCGGTCTCGACCAACACCTCGATCGGCGCGCTGTTCGTTGCCGGCGTGCTGCCCGGCACCTTGCTCACCTTCATGCTCTGCACCGTCACCTGGTACATGGCGCGCAAGAACAATTATCCGCGCATGCCCAAGGCGACCTGGGCCGAGTCGGTGCGCGCGTTCCGCGAGAGCATCTGGGGCCTGATGCTGGTCGTGATCATCATCGGCGGCATATACACCGGCATCTTCACCGCCACGGAAGCGGCCGCGATGAGCGCGGTCTATGCGTTCTTCGTCGCCGTGTTCGTCTACGGCGAGATCGGGCTGAAGGACGTGCCGCGCGTGCTGCTGCGCTCCGCCAACATGAGCGCGATGCTGCTCTACATCATCACCAACGCGGTGCTGTTCTCCTTCGTGCTCGCCAACGAGAATATCCCGAACGCGCTTGCCGACTGGCTGCTCAGCCTCAATCTGGGCTGGGTCGGCTTTCTGCTGGTGGTCAATCTGCTGCTGTTGATCGCCGGCAACTTCATGGAGCCGTCCTCGATCATCCTGATCATGGCGCCGATCCTGTTCCCGACCGCCATGCGGCTCGGCATCGATCCGGTGCATTTCGGCATCCTGATCGACGTCAACATGGAGGTCGGCCTCTGCCATCCCCCGGTCGGCCTCAACCTCTATGTCGCCTCCGGCATATCCGGGCTCGGCATCACCACCTTGACCAAGGCCGTGATGCCGTGGCTGCTGACCATGCTGGTGTTTCTCGTGATCGTGACCTACTGGCCGTGGCTTACACTGGTAGTGCCGCGCGCGCTCAATATGTTGTAGCTCTGCCCCGTCCGCACGGACGGGGCGCGGGCGGCCGGTAACACGCAGGACGAAAAGATGAGCGATCTGGTCGGCATCCCGACAATTTTCATGCGCGGCGGTACGTCGAGAGGCCCGTTCTTCAAGGCCGACGACCTGCCGAAGGACACGGCGGCGCGCGACCGCGTGCTGCTCGCCGCAATGGGCTCGCCCGACGTGCGCCAGATCGACGGGTTGGGCGGCGCCGACACGCTGACCAGCAAGGTCGCGATCGTGTCGAAGTCGACGCGCCCCGGGGTCGACGTCGATTATCTCTTTGCGCAGGTCGATATCGGCAAGCCGATGGTCGACACCAATCCGTCATGCGGCAACATGCTCGCCGGCGTTGCGCCGTTCGCGATCGAGACCGGCATGTTTCCGGCGCAGGACGGTGAAACCCACGTGATGATCTACAACGTCAACACCGAGGCGCGCATCGAGGCCATCGTACAGACGCCCGGCCGGCATGTGCAGTACACCGGCAACGCGCGCATCGATGGCGTTCCCGGCACTGCGGCGCCGATCGTGCTCAACTTCATGGATGTCGTCGGCTCGGTTTCCGGCAAGCTCTTGCCGACCGGCAATGCGCGCGATGTCATTAACGGCATCGAGGTGACGTGCATCGACGTCGCGATGCCGATGATCATGATGCGGGCGAAGGATTTCGGGCTGACCGGCTACGAGGGCCGCGCCGAAATCAACCCGAACAAGGAACTGTTCGCCCGCATCGAGCCGATCCGCCGCGAGGCGGGCAAGCGCATGGGCTTCGGCGACGTGACCGAAAAGGTGATCCCGAAAGTTGGCTTGCTGTCGCCGCCGCGCGACGGCGGCACGATTGCGTCCCGGTATCTCACCCCGCACGCGCTGCACGCCGCGCATGCGGTCACTGGCGCGGTGTGCGTCGCCTCAGCCTGCGCGCTCGAGGGCACCATCGCGCATGAGCTCGCCAAGCCGGATAGCTCCAACCCGCGCACCATCTGGATCGAGCACCCGTCCGGCCAGGTCGACGTGCTGCTGCGGACCAGCGGCAAGGGCGCCGAGATGGACGTGGTGGCCGGCACCCTGCGCACCGCGCGTCCGATCATGAAGGGCGAAGTTCTGGTACC
>DATEKY010000213.1:0-2573 GCA_035277225.1 Xanthobacteraceae bacterium | reverse complement strand
GCACCATCGCCTGGCGTGGGCGCGACATCACGCGCCTTGCTCCGCATGGGCGCGCACGCGACGGGATCGGCTGGGTGGCGCAGGAGCGCGAGATATTCCCGTCGCTCAACGTCGAGGAAAACCTCACGGTAGCGGCGCGCGACGGAAGCTGGACGCTCGCCGCCGTCTACGATCTCTTCCCACGGCTCGCCGAGCGCCGCCGCAATCTCGGCAACCAACTCTCCGGCGGCGAGCAGCAGATGCTGGCGATCGCGCGTGCGCTGATGACCAACCCGGCGCTGCTTCTGCTCGATGAGCCGCTCGAGGGTTTGGCGCCGATCGTGGTCGAAGAGCTCGCCGCCGCGATCCGCCGCATGACGCAGGAAGGCGAGGGCGCCTTCATCCTGGTCGAGCAGCACGCCGACATCGCGCTCTCGCTCACCCAATCCGCACTCGTCCTCGAACGCGGCCGCATCGTGCATGCCGGCCCGTCCGCGCAACTCCTCGCCGACCACGCTGCCCTCGACCGTTTGATAGGCCTACGGCTGGCCAAGGCGTAATCTGTTTCTTGAGCAGCGGTGCGATGACGCCCGGCCGCGTGTGTAATGAACGCAGCGCAATATCGCATCGTGCGCCGGCAGCGCGCGGCACACCGGGCATCGCAGCCATTCGTGGTCTATCGCTGAAGCGCTTGCTTGCACCTTTTTGACTAAATCGCGCAAGCAACGGAACGTCGCACCATGTTCCCTCGTTGGCGACTATGATGCAGCGCAATAAGGAGGGAACTATGGCGACCAATCCACGGTCAAGCGACCGCGAATCCGGCGATGTTGCGGAGAGTACCCGCCGCGCGACCGAACAAACAGCACGCAGTCTGTCGGATGCCGGCGAACGCACGGCGCGGGCCGGAGCGGAGGCCTTCCAGCACAATGCGGAGCGCCTGAACGCTTCGTGGCGCAACAGCAGCGACACCGCCAACCGCTTTGCCGAACGCTCGATGGAGCAGCTGACCAGGCTGTTCGGGCTGAGCGGGGAAACGGCGCGGCAGACGGTCCAGCAATCGTCGAGCAACATCCAGGCGATGCTGGAGAGCACCACGATCGTTGCCGACGGCCTGCAAGAGCTTTCCGGCGAATGGCTGCGCTTTGCTCAGGGGCGGCTCCAACACAACATGGAGCATTTCGATCAGCTTCTCGGCTGCCGGAGCCCCCATGAATATCTGGCCTTGCAGACCCGCATTGCACGCGAGAACTTCGAAGCGTTGCTGCAATCGGCGCGCCGCGCCTCGGAGCGCTCCACCCGAACCGTCGACGAGGCGGCGCGCAAAATGAGCGAGGCTTCGGTCGCGCCCCAGTAGACTGCTGCGGAACACGCCGAAGGGTGGAATCCGGAGAATTCCCTCGGCTTTCGCGCCGGAGCAAGCGCGACCGAGTGTTTTGTCGGCGTCCCGCTGTGCGCGGGCGCATGTGGTGCGATCGATGCCGAGCTATGACGAGCTTGTCGAGCTTGCGCGGATGTGCTGGCGCGAGGCACGCCGTTCACGCGACGATGTGGCTCGCGAACTGCGTCGCATGGCATCGCACTACCAGCAGCAAGCCGCCCGGCTCGACGGCGGCAAGCTGCCGGATATCGGTGAAGCGGACGACCACACCAAGCCGCTGGTCTAAGCACGGAAATTTGATCGGCGCAGCTTGAACCGGCGCTCACAAGCGAATCGGTTCCAAAAAAATGCTGGCAATCAATTCGGAACGGCCGGTCCGGCTGGACGGTTTGTTCCGCATGGAAACGCCCGCGCAATATCGCAAGTTTGCCGAGGAATGCGACCGCTTGGCGAAGCAGGCCAGGGCTGCGCATCATCGCAAGGTGCTGGAGGAGATGGCTCAGGTCTGGAGGGAGCTGGCCGACGGCGCTGACGGAAGGCGCTAATCCAGCCGGCGGTGCGACGCGCTCGGCTACAGCCCGAGATATGCCTTGCGGATTTCCGGCATGGCGGCGAGTCTTTGCGGGGCGCCTTCGGTGAAGAGGCGGCCTTCCGCGATCACATAGGCATAGTCGCTCACCGCAAGCGCGAGGTGGACGTTCTGCTCGACCAGCAGAATCGTCAGCCCGCCTTCTTTCAGTTTCTTCAGCGTCTGAAACAGCTGGTAGACCACGACAGGAGCGAGGCCGAGCGACAGCTCATCGATGATCAGAATGTCCGGATCGGACATCAGCCCGCGCGCGATCGCCACCATCTGCTGCTCGCCGCCCGACAGCGTGCCGGCGACTTGGCGCTGCCGCTCGGCGAGCCGCGGAAACAGCGCGAACACCTCGTCGCGGCGCTGCGCGAATTTGCGAGCGGCACGCTTGGAGAAGGCGCCGAGTTCGAGGTTTTCCGCAACCGTCATGAGGGAAAACAACTGGCGGCCTTCCGGCACCAGCGCAAAGCCGCGCGCCGCCTTGTCGTGGGTGGTGAGCCGCGTCACGTCTTCGCCCTCGAAGGTGATGCGGCCGCGCCACGGCGCGATGGTGCCGGCGATGGCGCGCAATGCCGTCGTCTTGCCGGCCCCATTGGCGCCGACGATGGCGGTGAGCTCGCCACGCCCGGCCTTGAG
>DATEKY010000212.1:0-6314 GCA_035277225.1 Xanthobacteraceae bacterium | reverse complement strand
GCCGCTGCTGCAGCCCGGTCTGCACCAGCCGCGCCAGCGCATCGGTCGAGCCGCCCGGCGGAAACGGCACGATGAAGCGGATCGGGCCGGACGGCCAGGTTTGCGCGGGAGCAGCGTGTGGAGCAAGCGGCACAGCGGCCGCGCCGATCAGCACTGATCTTCGGGTGAACTTGGACACGGTCCCTCCGCTGTGTTTTTGTTCGCACCTAGCCTATCGCCCCGGGCCACTCGGCGCAAAGAGGGCGAATGCCGCAAGGGATGAAACATGACCGTCGTCGACGTGCACACCCATATGCTGACCCTCGACTGGATCGATCTGCTGCGCGCGCGCGGCGGCCCCCGCTACGAGGTGAAAAAGACCAAGGCCGGGCAGGACACGATCTGGATGGACGGCGCGCCGTTCATGACCCTGATGCCGGGCATGTGGGACTACGATCTGCGCATCAAGGCGATGGATGCCGCAAAGGTCGACCTCGCGATCGTCTCGCTCACCTGCCCGAACTGCTTCTTCGGCGGGCGCGAGGTGAGCCTGAAGGCGGCACAGATCGTCAACGACTCGATGGCGGCGCAGCAGCGCGCGAATCCGGACCGCATCCGCTGGTTCGCCTCGCTGCCGTGGCAATACGCCGACGACGCGAAGGCCGAGCTCGCGCGCTGCGTGGAGGCCGGCGCGGTCGGCGTCATGCAAATTGCCAACGTGGTGGGCGAGGACCTGACCCACGACAAGTTTGCGCCGGTGTGGGCCGAGATCGACCGGCTCAAGCTGCCGGTGCTGATTCACCCCGGGGCGCCGCAAGGCACCAGGGACATGCATCTGGATGAGTTCGGGCTGGTGCCGCCGATCGGCTTTATGATCGACACGACCCTGGCCTTCGCCCGCATGATCCTGTCGGGCTTCATCGACAAGTATCCGAACCTGAAGCTGATCGCCGCGCATGGCGGCGCGACCCTGCCGTATCTTGCCGGCCGGCTCGACCGCTGCCACGAGATGATCCCGGCCTGCGCGTCGGTCATCAAGGAGAAGCCGAGCGAGTACCTGAAGCGCATCTGGTACGACACGGTGGTCTACGACCAGCGCGCGCTCGAGATGTGCATCGCGGTCGCGGGCTCGGCGGACCGCGTGCTCTACGGCTCGGACTATCCGCACAACATCGGCGACATGGCGGGCTGCCTGGCCCGCGTCGACGCGCTGCCTCCCGCCCAGGCGAAGCGGGTGCGGGGAGCCGCAGCGCGGGAGTTGTTTGGGGTGTAGGCGCAGGTGGTGCCGTCTTTCCCTCGCCCCGCGAAGCGGGGAGAGGGTGGCGCACCGGCCCCTCACCCGCCCTCGCTACGCTCGGGCACCCTCTCCCCGCTTCGCGGGGCGAGGGGAAAGCGGAGAGACCGTCACCCGTTCTTCTCGATCTCCGCGAACATCTCCTTCGCGATCCGCACCGAGTCGAGCATCGCGGGCGCGCCGGCGTAGACGCCGACCTGCATGAAGATCTCGCGCATCTCCTCCTTGGTGACGCCGTTGTTGAACGCGCCGCGGATGTGGCCGCGCAGCTCGTGCGGGCGGTTGAGGATCGAGATCATCGCGAGATTGAGCATGCTGCGCGTCTTGCGTGACAGGCCCTCGCGTCCCCACACCGCGCCCCAGGCGCATTCGGTGACGTAATCCTGCACCGGCTTGCCGAAGTCGTCGGCGTTGCTCGACAGCGCCTTGTCGACATAGGCCTTGCCCATCACGGCGGTGCGGATTTCGAGGCCTTTGTCGTACATTTTCTGGTCCACGGACGTCTCTCCCTGTCACAAGCGATAGATGCGCACGGCATTGTCGTGGAACAGCATGCGCCGCTCCTCGATCTGCCGGTTCGACACGGCGGCGCGGAAGCCGCCATAGATCATCTGGAACGAGCCGGCGAGGCTGTCGACCGGATAGTTGCTCGCGAACATCGCGCGCTCGGCCCCGAAGATGTTGATCGCGTCGCGGATGATCCCGCCGTTGGCGGTCAGGGTCCACGGCAGGCCCGCGCGGCCGATCCCGGAAATCTTGATCGCGACGTTCGGCTCTTGCGCCACCGTCTCAAGCGCGGCGCGCCACGCCGCGAGGCCTTCGGCGCTGCGGTCGGCCGGCATGCCGGCATGCACGACGATCATCTGCGTCTTCGGAAAGTCGCGCGCCAGCGCGGCGGCGGCATCGAGATGCCACCACGGCGTCTGCAGGTCGAACGAGAAGCCGTATTTCTGCAGCAGCGCGTAGCCGTCGCGCCATTTCGGATCGTCCATCGAGCCCGGCCCACCGCGCGCGGCCTGCGCCGACGTTTCGGCTGTAGCCGGAAAATTGCGCACGCCGCGGGTGAGCGCGCTTTTCGCGTGCTTGGCCAGCACGTCCGCGTTGTCCTCGCGATCGAAATAGGCGGCGCCGACCGAGGCATGCGGATAGCCGTATTCGCGCGCCACATCGATCAGCCAGCGCGTCTCGCCCGCCGGGTCGGTCGGGTCCCAATTGGCCTGGACGTGCACGGTCTTGACGATCTTGAGCGCGCCGGCGTCGCGCAGATAGTCCGGCGGCAGATAATTGCGCTTGAGCGAGGAATAGTCGCCGTAGCGGAAGTGGACCGGCTTCGGGTCGCACAGCCAGGGATAATAGTTGCGGCCGAGATCCCAGAAGTGCTGGTGCGCATCGACGATCGGAAAGTCGTCGGGTTGTGTGTCAGAAGCCACGCGTCACTCTCTCAGCGCTTTCCCTCTTCCCGCGGAGCGGGGAGAGGGAAAGAAGCTACTCCGCCGCCGCCTTCGCGGGGCTCGCGGCATCCGCGAAATAGTCCATCGCGGCCTGCACGCCGCCCTTGCGGTGCGGCACGCCGGCAAGCGCCAGCCCCATCTCGACGCCGGCGAGCGCGCCGATGATCGTCAGGTCGTTGGTGTCGCCGAGATGCCCGATGCGGAACACTTTCCCGGCCAGCTTCGACAGCCCGGTGCCGAGCGACACGTCGAAATGCTCGAGCGCCACCTTGCGGAAGTTATCCGCGTCGTGTCCGGCCGGCATCATCAGCGCGGTGAGCGACGACGAATAGTGCCGCGGCTCCTTGCAGAGGATCTCCAGGCCCCACGCGCGCGCGGCGCGCCGTGTTGCCTCGGCGTGGCGGTCGTGGCGCGCGAACACGTTCTCGAGGCCCTCCTCGTGCAGCATGTCGACCGCTTCGGCGAGCGCGTACAGCATGTTGGTCGCCGGCGTGTAGGGGAAGAATCCGGTCTTGTTGCTGGCGATCATCTCCTCCCAGCCCCAGAACGACTTCGGCAGCTTCGATGTCTTGGCGACGCTCAGCGCTTTCTCGCCCAGCGCGTTGAACGACAGCCCGGGGGGCAGCATCAATCCCTTCTGCGAGCCGCCGACCGTCACGTCCACGCCCCACTCGTCATGGCGGTAGTCGATCGAGCCGAGCGACGAGATGGTATCGACCATCAGCAGCGCCGGGTGTCCGGCCGCGTCGATGGCGCGGCGCACCTCGGCGATCAATGTGATGCAGCCCGTGGAGGTCTCGTTGTGCACCACGCACACCGCCTTGATCTCGTGCGCCTTGTCCTCCTTGAGACGCGCCTCGATCTTCGCCGGGTCGGCGCCGCTCCGCCAATCCGACGGGATGAACTCCGGGTTGATGCCGATCTTGGTCGCCATCGTCTTCCACAGGCTGGCGAAGTGGCCGGTCTCGACCATCAGCACCTTGTCGCCGGCCGACAGCGTGTTGGTCAGCGCCGCTTCCCACGCCCCGGTGCCGGACGCCGGGTAAATGATCACCGGCCCCGCGCAGCGGAAGATCGTCTTGATGCCGTCGAGCACGCGCCGTCCGAGCCTGCCGAACTCCGGCCCGCGGTGGTCGATCACCGGCATGTCCATCGCGCGCAGGATGCGGTCCGGTACCGGCGTGGGCCCGGGAATCTGCAGGAAGTGGCGGCCGGCCGTGCGGGAGGAGTTTTTCGACATGGACGTTTCCTTGAGCGATGCGCGATAACGCAGCGGTCTTTTGGCATATCAACACCGCGCGCGGGAGTCTTGGCCCGGCGCGCTTGTCGCCATCAAGGCCGGATGCGAGAGTCAGTCAAGCTAATGCCTTGAAGGATAAGGAAAAGGACTGGAATGGCCGCGCAAATCCTGCCCGGGCTGGAACGCAAGCTGAAGGCGGGCATCACCGGCGAGGTGATGTTCGACCGCTTCAGCCGCGGCCGCTATGCGACCGATGCCTCGCACTACCAGATGATGCCGGTCGGGGTGGTGGCGCCGCGGTCCGTCTCGGAAGCCGAACGGGCGATTGCGATCGCGCGCGAGGAGGGGGTGAGCGTGCTGCCGCGCGGCGGCGGGACCTCGCAGTCGGGCCAGACCGTGAACGAGTCGCTCGTGATCGACTGCTCCAGGCACCTGACCCAGATCTGCGAGCTCGATATCGGCGACAGGCGCTGCACCGTCGAGCCCGGCATCGTGCTCGACGATCTCAACCGCACGCTCAGGCCCTACGGGCTCTGGTTCCCGGTCGACGTCTCGACCGCCTCGCGCGCCACCATCGGCGGCATGACGGCGAACAATTCCTGCGGCGGCCGCTCGCTGCGCTACGGCACGATGCGCGACAACGTGCTGTCGATCGACGCCGTCATGGCCGACGGCACCAAGGCGCATTTCGGCCCGGTCTCGGCCGGGCTCTCGAACCTGTCGCCCAATTCGCCGTTGCGCCCGCTTGCGCGCAGCCTGCTCGACATCGGCCTGCGCGAGGCTGACGAGATCGAGATGCACTACCCGAAGGTGCAGCGCCGCGTGGGCGGCTACAATCTCGACTCGTTCGCGCCGAACGCCCCGCAGCACAATCTCGCGCACATTCTGCTCGGCTCGGAAGGCACGCTCGCGTTCTCGACCCGCATCGAGCTGAAGCTGTCGCCGGTGCTCGGCAAGCGCGCGGTCGGTGCCTGCCATTTCGGCTCGTTCTACGAGGCGATGAATGCCGCGCAGCATCTGGTGAAGCTCAAGCCGATCGCGGTCGAGCTGGTCGACCGCACCATGATCGAGCTCGCGGGCGAGATCGCGATGTTCCGCCCGACGCTCAAGGCCTTCGTGCACGGCGAGCCGGAAGCGATCCTGCTGGTCGAGTTCGACGAGGGCGATTTCGAGAACAAGCGGCGCATGAAAGAGCTCGCCGCCATGATGGGCGACCTCGGCTTCTCGTTCCACAAGACCGGCGCGAAGTGGGGCGGCGTGGTCGAGGTCTACGACGCGCGGCTGCAGGCGGCGATCGCCGACGTCCGCACCTCCGGCCTCAACATCATGATGTCGATGAAGGAGGAGGGGAAGCCGGTCTCCTTCGTCGAGGACTGCGCGGTGCCGCTGATCAATCTCGCGGACTACACGCAGCGCCTCACGCAGGTGTTCGAGAAGCACGGCACGCGCGGCACCTGGTACGCGCACGCCTCGGTCGGCTGCCTGCACGTTCGCCCGGTGCTGAACCTGCGCCAGGAGAAGGACGTCAAGGCGATGCGGGCCATCGCCGAGGAAGCTTTCGCGATGGTGCGCGACTACAAGGGCTCGCATTCGGGCGAGCACGGCGACGGCCTCGTGCGCTCGGAATTCCACGAGTTCATGTTCGGCAAGCAGCTGGTGAAAGCGTTCGAGGAGGTGAAGGACACGTTCGATCCGGGCGGTCTGCTCAATCCCGGCAAGATCGTGCGCCCGCCCAAGTTCGACGACCGCAGCAAGTTCCGCTACGGCCCGCAGTACCGCGCGCAGGAGATGAAAGCCGCGCTCGACTGGTCGGCCTATCCCGGCGCGGGCGGCGGTTTCCAGGGCGCGGTCGAGATGTGCAACAACAACGGCGCCTGCCGCAAGGCGGAAGGCGGCGTGATGTGCCCGTCCTGGCGCGTCACGCACAACGAACGCGACGTGACGCGCGGGCGCGCCAACTCGCTGCGCCTCGCGATAACCGGTCAGCTTGGGCCGGACGCGTTCACCTCCGACGAGATGGCCGAGACGATGAAGCTCTGCGTCTCGTGCAAGGGCTGCCGCCGCGAATGTCCGACCGGCGTCGACATGGCGCGCATGAAGATCGAGGTGCTCTCCGCGCGCGCCGCCAAGCGCGGCCTGTCGTTGCGCGACCGGCTGATCGGCTGGATGCCGCGCTATGCGCGCTACGCGGCGATGCTGCCGTGGGCGTTCAATGCGCGCGACAAATATCCGCGGCTCGCGCAATGGTCCGAGCAGATCGCCGGCTTCAGCGCGCGGCGCACGCTGCCGCAATGGCGCAAGGATGTGTTCGACGACTCTCTCGGCACCGAGCCCGCGCTGCGGTCTCTCC
>DATEKY010000211.1:0-7871 GCA_035277225.1 Xanthobacteraceae bacterium | reverse complement strand
ACAAAGGCCCCGTGCTGCTCACCCCTGGCTTTGGAACATCGTCGCTCGCCTACCTGATCGACACGGTCGACACAAACCTGCCCGAATACCTGTTCGAGCGCGGCTACGACGTGTGGCTGCTCGATTACCGCGCGAGCCCGGACCTGAAGTCCTCCACGACGCAGTTCACGCTCGACGACATCGCGCGCTACGATTACCCGGCCGCGGTCGGCACGGTGCGCGAACGCACCGGCGCTCCCAGCATCCAGATGATGGCCCATTGCGTCGGTGCGCTGACGTTTCAGATGGCGCAGACGCTCGGCCTGCAGGGCGTGCGCTCGGCGATCTGCTCGCAGCTCACGCTGCATCCGAAACTGCCGATGCTCAACCAGATCAAGGGTCAGCTCTATCTCGCCAACCTGATCAAGGCCGCGAGCTTCGACACCTTGACCACGACCTATACCGACAGCCTCGCGGAACGCGCGTTCGATCTTCTGCTCAGGCTCTATCCGAGCCGCTACCAGCGGAGTGCAAATCCGGTCCTGCACCGGATCCTGTTCCTCTACGGCGACGTCATCAAGCTCGAGAAGCTCAATCGCGCGACCTACGACGCGATCCCCGAAATGTTCGGGCCCGCCAACCTCACGACATTCCTGCATCTCAGCCAGATCGCCCGTGCCGGTCGCGCGGTCGGGCCGAAAGGCGAGGACTGCTATCTTCCGCACGCCGACCGGCTGAAAATGCCGATCACGTTCCTGCACGGCGCCGAAAATCATCTGTTCCTGCCGCAGGGCAGCGAAGAGACGATGCGCTTTCTCGCCGAGCGCAACGGCGCCGGGCTCTACGATCGTCACGTCATCCAGAACTATGCGCACATGGACTGCTTCCTCGGCCGGGATGCCGACCGCGACGTCTATCCGATCGTGGCGTCGGCGCTGGAAAAGCACAGTTCACACTGAGACTGCAAAGGACGCGACGTGGCGGGGGAATCAAGATCGCCGGGACTGGATGCGCTGTTGCGCTATCCGCTGTTGCAGGCGATCAACGAGCGCCGCACGCGGCGCGTCGCGCGCGGCGTGTCGGTGCTTGCCGGCGACCTCAGCCACCAGAGCGCCAACCCGCCGCAACGGCTGGAGCCGCTCGAAGAGGCGATCCTGATCTGCACCACCGGGCTGACCGGGGTCGTGATGCATGACGGGCCGCTCAGCAAACCATCCGGAGCGCCGGAAGACCTCGGAACGATGTTCGTCAACGGCCCGGCGCGCTCCGCTGCCAGTCCCGACAACTGCCAGGCCACGTCGCTGTTCATGATCAACGACGACGGCATTTTCCTCATCCGCCGCCCGCGCGGGCGCGAGGCCGCAACCTTGCTCGACGGCCTGCCGCGCTCCTGGGACGACTGGCGCGAGGAGGACTGGCTGCGCGTCGCGGATGCCGTGAAGGTCAAGGTGCAGGACGGCCGCATCGCGTTTCCGCGCTCGTTTCCCTATTACATCGGCTGGAACAAGCAGCTCTCCAATCCGCCCGGATCAACCATTTTCGTGCCCGTGGTCGACTGCACGCGGCAATACATCAACGTGATGCTGAACCTGCTGTCCGAGCCGGAGGGCCAGCGGCCGCTGTTCGTCGATGACTGGCAGCGCTTCCGCCCGCGCAGCCTCAAGGACTGGGGCGCATGGGCCGGGCAGTATCTCGGGCTCGGGCCGAAAATCCCCTACCAGCCGATCGGCGGCGTCGACCGGGCGACCGATGGTTTCGTCAATCCCGAGATCCCGATCCCGCTCGGCGCCGCGCACACGCTGGCAACGGACCATGAGGCGTTCTTCCTGATGCAGAACCTGACGCTCGCAGGGCAAGCGCTGGGCCTCGGCGTCTGGGGACACGCCTCGATCTGGGTGCAGTACATCCTTCAGCGCGTGCCGGAAAAAGGCTGGCACGGCATCGGCTTCCGCCACCTCGTTCCGAAAAATCCGAAAGCGAAAGCCCCGGTGCCGGCCTCGCAGCACAATCCGGTCGGGATCGACGGCGTGCTCGAAGGCCTGTGTCCGCCCTACGTCACATCGATGGACGAGGCCGTCGACATCGTGATCGACGAGAAATACGGCCCGGACGGCCTCTTTAGCGACCCTGCCCTGCTGGCGCGCGCCTATCGCAAGCCGCAGGATGCCGAGACCTACCTCAGGCTCGCACAGCGGCACCCGCCGGAAGCGATCCGCTACGTCAAGGACATCTGCAACTACATCTACGACACCTATGGGCGCTTCCCGGCCCACGTCGATGCGTTCCATAGCCCCGGCTACTGGGTTCAGTTCCACCATCTCGAGACCGAGTATTACGAGCGGTTCTTCGACCCCCAACTCTGGCGTCATCAGGCGGCCCACGACTCGCTCTGGCACGCGCGAGAGCATTCGAAGGCGCCGGCAAGCGTCGCAAGCTTCGGAGGCAACGGATGAGCACTGAACGGCAGAATATCGTCGGCTCGCTTGGCGGCGTCACGTTCCACAATCCCGGCGCGTTCTGGTTTGCCGTTGTCGCGTCCTCGGTCGGTGTGCTGCTGCACCTGCCGATGTATATCGGCGGGCGCGACATGGGCTACCGGCTCGCCGGCATGCCGGTCGATACGCCGATGCTCGTCGGCATGTTTCTCATCACGGTCGGACTGATTGCCGCCGTCTACGGCCTCTACCCGCCTTCGGCCGAAGCGACGGCGGGACGCGTCTCCCGGATTCGCGTGCGCGCGCTCGACGACGCGCCGATGCGTCCCGCTCACGTCGGCCTGCTTATCGTGATGGCGATCGCCGTCACGATCGACGTGATGAAACCGACGACGCTCGCCTTCGTCGTGCCCGGCATGGCGCAGGAATACGGGCTTCGGTCGCCGCTCAATCCGGGCGGCACGGTGCCGGTGGCGTATCTGCCGCTGTCCGGGATCACCGGGACGGTGCTCGGCTCCTTCTTGTGGGGATGGCTGGGCGATCGTATCGGCCGTCGCGCCGCGATCATGCTGGCAGGCATCATCTTCATATCGACGTCGATCTGCGGCTCGATGCCCGACTACTTCTGGAACTTCGTGATGTGCTTCATCATGGGCCTCGGGGTCGGCGGCATGCTGCCGATCGCCTACGCGCTGATGGCCGAGACGATTCCGGCCCGCCACCGCGGCTGGCTGATGGTGCTGATCGGCGGCGATATCGCGGCGGCCTACATCATCACCAGCTGGCTTGCCTCGTCGCTAGTGCCCGACTTCAGCTGGCGCATCCTCTGGCTGCTCGGTGCGCCGACGGGCTTGATGTTGATCCTGCTGAACCGGTGGATCCCGGAATCGCCGCGTTATCTGCTGGCCGCCGGCCGGGACGCCGAAGCGCGCGCCGTCATGGAACGATACGGCGCACGCGTGGTGGAAGAGACCTCCGAACTCGAAGCCGAGGCCACTATCAAAAGCCGCTGGAGCGAGCTGTTGCGCACGCCGCTGCTGAGCCAGACCACCGTCGTTGCGCTGCTCGGGATCGGCTCGGGACTGGTGCTGTTCGGCTTCAATCTGTGGATCCCCACCAATCTGCGAAAGCTTGGATTCACCGAAGTGACCGCCGATCGCATCCTGCGCGACTCCGCCCTGATCGGCTTTCCATTCACCTTCGTGGTTGCCTGGCTCTACGGATTCTGGAGCAGCAAGAAAACCATCATCCTGCTGACCACGGTCACGGCTGCGGCGCTGTTCGGATTCACCATCGCGGGCGACGAGGTGGTCCACAATCGCACCCTGCTCTACGTCCTGCTGGTGATACCGATCTGGGGCATCAACACCGTCACCGCGGTGCTCGCGGTCTACAGCTCGGAGATCTACCCGACGCGCATCCGCTCGCGCGGGACCGGACTGGCGGCCGGCGCGAGCAAGGCCGGCGGCGTCATGATCATCGCCTTCGTGGTTCTCGGCATCGCCGCGCCGTCGATTGCGACCACGACGCTGGTCGGCGGAATTCCGATGGCGCTTGCCGCGATCGCGATGATCATCTTCGGCGTCGAGACGCGCAAACGCAGCCTGGAGGAGATCACCGCCCAGGAGTTCAAGCGCGAACGTGTCGAGCCGGCGCAGAGCTAAACTGAACTACCACCGGCTCCTGTAAATAACAGGAAAAAAACCGGATGCGCGCTTACGCCTCGTTGGGATTATTCAGTCCCAACAGAGGCTTGATCGTGAATGCGCAACTCCTTTCTGCACACATCGCGACGGAACAGGCGAATATCGGCAAAAACCGCGTTTCGAACGTGCCGCCGAATTGGAGTCTCCAAGGCTCGGATTCACAAGGCAAGAGGAAACGGCTGCGATCGCCGCGGCGCGCGATCCCGAGGTTTATCGCGCGGCTTTTTCCGCGCGTGATTGACCCATCAGCTCGCGCAGCTTGGGCGCCATGTTATCCGGCGCCTGGCCTGCTCCTGGAGTGAAGAGTGTTGCGTATCCTCCATCAGGCCTGATCAGGTACACAAACGAGCTGTGCTCCATCTGGTAGCCCTGTTCATTATCCTGTGATTTCACTTTGGCGTAATGGACCTTGTAGCCCCTGGCGGCGGCCGCAATCTCCGCAGGCGTGCCGGTCAACCCGATGATGCGGGCATCCAGCGCCTTCACGTAGGCATCCATCACATCCGGCGTGTCGCGCTCCGGGTCGATCGAGATGAAGAGCGGCTGAACTTGCGCGCCGGCGGCGTCGAGGCGATCGATCGTCTGCACGACTTCGGCAAGCGTCGTCGGGCAGATGTCCGGACAGTGCGTGTACCCGAAATAGACCAGCAGCCATTTGTCGCGGAAATCGCGATCCGTGACGATCTCGCCGCGGCTGGTCGTGAGTTTGAACGGCCCCCCGATGGCTTGTGCCTGAACCACGGCCGGCGCCGGGTTCATCTGGAGCACGGCGGCCGCCCCGGCGGCGAGAAACGCGAGGATCGCAACGCCGCCCAACAGCGTCTTTCGTGCAGCGATCATGTGACTTCCCGGCGCGCTCCCCCGCCCGACCAGACCGGCAGGACCGACACGAAGAAAACCGCGACGCCCGCAAGCGCAAGCATCGCAAGGGCGGCCTGGATCGTCGACGAGGTCTTCGGCTGCAGGGCGCTCGCGATGTCGGGCGCCGCGGCCGAAGGCAGACTGAGGCAGTAGGTCAGGTAGTGCGACAGGCCCGGATGGTTCGGCTGCTCCGAAAGCGCGACGAGGAGCAGCTCCGCGGCCTTCGTCTGCTTGCGGAAGCTTGCGTCGGACGGAAGCGCCGCCATGTTCAGCGCGAGGGCGTAGAAGATGGTCGCCTCGCGATCGTTCGGCTGGTCCGCCGCGAGTTGCTCCATCGCCTTTTCGTACAGGATCGTCCGGCCCGGCCAGCCGGCCGGCTCTGCATCGCCGACCAGCAGTTCCAGCGCCGCCAGATAGGCGCGCTCGCGCAGTGTCGCCATTCGCGCGCTTGCGGCCTTGCCGAGCGCATCATGGGCGGTGCGAAGATCGTCCGGAAGCGGCGTGATCGCGATCGGCCGCTTCAGCCGGCTCATGGCGACGCCCCAATAGGCCATCGCGCAGTCCGGCTCCCGCTCGGCGATCGCATTGTAGGCGCGCTCCGCCTCGACATAGCCCATCGCATGCAGCCGCGCGGTGGCGCGATCGAACAGCAGCTGGATTGGTGCGCTGCATGAAATCTGAAAATGGACCTGGCGCGAGGCTTGCTGCTGGCGCATGTCCCGGATGGCAACGGCGAAGATCGCGCCGAGCGCGACGGCAATGATGGCGACGGCCGCCAATGCCAGCCGCCGTCTCATCCGCGTGCCTCGTCCGCAGCCCGCATGACGCCGCTCCGCGTCCCAAACGGCCTTATCCTTTCAATTTTCCGGGTTTTCTCCATAACATCGAGTTTAGCATGAGCCCGGCCGGGCGCGGTAATCCCGCCCCAAGGGCCCCTCAGCGCCCGCGGCGACTTCGCCAAAATGGCGATGGCTGTGGCCGCTACCGCCACAAGGCGCAAACCGCCAGGGTCCGCAGGCGGGCCGGCCTCATGTCGTTGACGCCCTATTGGAGCGGGGACATAATTCGTGCCTTGCGAGCGATGAACGGGAGGGCGCTGCCATGAACGTTCTTCTGCTGTCGATGCCGGACTCTTTCGAGCACATGCCGACCGTCGCGGTGCGCATGCCCAACGGGGGGCTCGCGTCGATCGCCGGGAATGTCGATCCGCATCACAAGGTCGCCATCGCCGACCTCATCCTGGTGCAGAAGACGGTGCGCGCGACCCTCGAGCGCCTGGTCCGCGAGATCAAGCCCGACGTTGTCGGGCTCTCGATCATGACGTTTCAGCGCAAGACCGCTTTGCAAATCATCGAGCTGGTGCGCTCGCTCTCTCCGGGGGTTCGCATCGTGGTCGGCGGCTACGATCCCAGTCTCGCAACCGCTGCTTACATGAAGGAAGGCAGCGGCGTTGATTTCGTCGTGTGCGGCGAAGGCGACGTCACGTTCCGCGAGTTGCTGCGCGCCCTCGAAGGGGGCAAGAACGATTTCGCCAGCATCAACGGCCTGGTCTGGCGCGACGGAGACACCTGGCAGCGAAACCTTCCCCGCCGCGTCCACACTCTCGAAGGCGACGAGATCCGCCTCCCCAACCGCGGCGCAAGGGTTCTCGACGGCTACGCCATGATGGGCCGGCAGGTCGACGTGATCGAGACCTCGCGCGGGTGCACGTTCGATTGCAGCTTCTGCTCGATCATCGAAATGCGCGGCCGCAACTTTCACACCTATTCGTTCGATCGGGTGATCGCCGACATCGCCGACGCGAAGGCGCACGGTGCGCGCACCATCTTCATCATCGACGACAACATCACGCTCAACATCGAGCGCTTCGAGGCATTCTGTCACGCCATCATCGAGGCAGGACACAACGACATCGACTACACCATCCAGGCGATGACGTCGGCGATCGCCAACCATGGCGACAAGCTCGCTCCGCTGATGCGCAAGGCGGGCTTTCGCTATGTCTTCCTCGGTATCGAGAACATCGTCGAGGACAATCTCGATTTCCTCGTCGCCTCGGCGAAAAACCGGCTGCGGAAAAATGGCCGCCGCATCGGCAACGCGTCGCTGCGCGCGATCGAGGCCATTCGCCAGAACGGCATGTACGTCGTAGGCGGCCTGATCGTCGGCAATCCCAATGACACCCTTGACTCGGTTCGGGCCAATCTGCAGTTCGCGCGCAAGTACGTGGACTGGCCCTATATCCAGCATCCGACGCCCTATCCGGGCACGCCAATGACCAAGGATTTCCGCGAGCGTAACCTGATCAAGAACGAGAACCTCGAGCAGTACGACGGCACGACGGCGGTCGTGGCCTCGGAGCACCTCGAGCCGGAGGAGATCGAGTACGAACGCTGGCGCGCCGAGCGCTGGATGAAAGTGCGCCACCTGCCCCCGATGGTAGCGCACGACCCGTGGTTCGTGCTGCGCAACTGGTGGGGGATGCTGTCGTTCACGTTCCGCGGCAGCAGCGTGAAAAGCGTGCTCGGACTGGAGAGCGATCGGGAGGTCTTCGCCCGCTACCGCGCGATCCGAAGCGCGGAACGCCAGTACCTCTGAGCGTGCCCTGCCCGATCCGCTCCGGGGTGTGGCGGCACGCTCACGCCGGCGCGGTTGCGGCGTTAGCTACGCATCCAGTTCCGCGAGATACACCAACACCAGATCCGCCGAGTCGTCTTGCGCACCCGTGATCGCCTTACTGAAGCGTGCCGCTTCATCGGGGGTTGCTCGCCGAACACTGAGCTTCCCCTTGCCGTCCCAAATCGGCGCGCCGTTGGAATGCGCGCTGCGAAGGTCATCTCTGATCCATTGCTCGCGCGGCAGGGCTTTCGCTTCTTGCGACGTCATGGCC